>CAXFCF010000129.1:0-4141 GCA_964000875.1 uncultured Candidatus Poseidoniales archaeon | reverse complement strand
CCTTGGTTCTCAAGCCAACGCTCCTAGCTTTACCTGATGCTGTTGCTGGCCCATCACCTTCTTCGGGGGATTCAATTGAGCTAGGTTCCGGTTCGTCGGTTTTTAGGTGTGAGGTAGGAATTGCCGGTTTTGGCTTGGGTGGATCAAGTGACGGTGGCGCTTGTGGTACCTTGGAGATTCTAGGTGCAGAAGTGGGTCTTCCGGTAGTAGGGCGTTTACGCGGTTCCTTCCTCTCTTTCTTCTGGGATTTAGGGTCGAACGGATTGAATGGCATATCCTTCTTCGCCAACCACTCTCACCCCTGATGTTTCGACCCTGATACCCGCCCCTCATAACTCTTCCAGTTCGGAAGGTATCCAACCTCATGGCCAGGTGATGACAGTATCGTCGGTTCTCAGGCCCTGTGATACTGCTGAGTCTTGCAGACTGGTTGGTCCGGTGTGCTCCAACTGAAGTTCTCCAAGTCTTGCAATCATCGTACCGTTGTCGATACAGAAACGTCTCTCAGGGACGAATGACTTAGCTCCACGTTCTCCAGTCATCAGGTCACACATATTCCTAATCCGGGAATTACACGCAACACCACCTCCGAGCAATAGCTCAGTCTTTCCGGTGTGGGCTAATGCTCTCTCTGCGACTTCAACGCAGGCTGCAAAAGAGTGTTCCTGAAGGCTCCAGCAAACAGCTGGTAGTGGCGCCCCCTTCTCAACTAACCTCAGTGCAGCCGTAAGGATGCCAGAGAATGCCAAATCCATTCCTTGTACAGCATAAGGAAGCGGGTAGTCATCCAAGTTTGCTTCAGGGTTCTCTTCAAGCCATTCATTGGCTAAAACCTCAATCTTCGGACCTCCAGGAAAGGGTAGTCCGTTCTCCCTCGCAAACTTGTCTAGCATGTTACCTATGCCGATGTCAAGAGTCTCCCCAAGAACCCTGTAACGCCCAGCAAGTCTTGCGATGACTTGGGTGTTTCCTCCGGAGACATATAGTAGGACAGGGTCATCAGTACCACATTCACTTCGTCCAATCTCGATGTGACTGACACAATGGTTTACTCCCACCAACGGGACATTCCACTTCGCTGATAGCGCTCTTGCTACACTTGCGCCGATACGGAGACAAGGCCCAAGTCCGGGTCCTTGGCTGTAGGCAATCGCAGTTACTTCATCCGGGTTCACGCCCGCATCGAATAATTCGCGAACTAACCTTCCTGCGTTCTGTGCATGGTGATCTGCAGCTTCACGGGGGTGAATGCCTCCCTTAGTAGGCCTGAGGAACGCCGAGCAGGAATCTCTGGCTACACCTTCTTGGTCGATCCATCCGAATGAGAAGGTGTGCGCGGTAGACTCGATTCCGACGATAATCCCCTTACCCACTAGTTCTCCCCCAATATGTGCGGGAGGAGGACTAGATTTCAAGCCTGATGTCTACTCCGGCGGTCTGATGAAGAGTCTCTTCCTCGATATCGGCGAGCTCGCGCACATGGTTCACCCTGAATCAGATGGTGCGTTAAGAGGCTCCCAAATGAGTGACAGGGACGCTCTTGTCGTAGATCCAGGGTGTGCTATATTAGTGGAAGATGGCCGCATCTCCAAGATTACTGACAGCGATTCAATGCGAGATGAGTTCTCAATCCCTAAATCGGGCACTCGCCGAGTGCACCAAGCAATCCACGGTTCGCTTGCGGTTTGGCATTGCTCAGGGTTGTCTATGACTCCAGGCTTCATCGATTCACATGCGCACCTAGTATGGGCTGGAGATCGCTCACACGAAGCCACCCTGCGTAAACAGGGACTCACATACCAGCAGATAGCCGACCAAGGTGGCGGTATCGGTTTCACTGTAAATCAAACCAAGGAATCATCTTTCGATTCGCTCGTAGAACTTACATCTCGTAGGTTAGGGGTCGCTCGAAGGAACGGTACGGTAGCCATCGAGTCCAAGAGTGGCTATGGATTATCGACAGAAGCAGAATTGAAAATACTTGAAGTGTCAAATCATATCTCGGAGGGTAGTCCGCTCGAAATATCCCACACATGGTTGGGTGCTCACGCCGTACCAGCAGATATGGATCAGGCGGAGTTCGTGGATTACCTGATTTCTGATCAACTGCCTGAAGTGGTCTCTCAAGGTATAGCGACTAGCTGTGATGTGTTCTGTGAGGTGGGTTGGTTCACTGTTGAGGAGACCGAACGCATTTGCCTAGCTGCCAAGGAAGAAGGTTTGGACATCAGGCTCCATGTAGATGAGTTCCAAGACTCAGGGGGAGCTCAATTGGCTGCAGATCTTGGGGCAAGGAGCGCAGACCACGCGGGATGGTCTGACGAAGAAGCGAGGGAGAACTGCACTAAGGCAGGAGTCAACCAAGGATTCCTACCTGGTACTCCCTATGTGCTCGGTTCCGATCATTGGCCACCAATGCGTGAGGCCGTGGAGAAAGAATGGATTTGGTCATTGGCTTCCGATTACAACCCAAACTGTCAGTCACTTAGTTTACCGTTCGCAGGTTCGTTAGCGATGCACCGTTGTGGGATATCCGCTCTTGAGGCTTTGACTGCGGTGACAGTCAATGCCGCAGCCACATTAGACTCAAACACTCCTTGCATCGGTACCATTCAAGAGGGTGGACTCGCATCTTTCAACCTGTTATCTACAGAAAGGGTGGATGGATGGTGTCAGACTCCTGGACAATCTTCCGTCGTTCTAAACACTATCAGAGGTCAAACACAGCAATATGTGATGTAACATAACAAGTAGTATGAATATTGTTTGTTACAAATTTTCAAATAACCATGGCTCAAGATTTGAGATCCATTAGGGGGATTCTCAAAACAAGGGGGTACATCTGTACGGATAATGCAGGTTATCAGAAATAGACCTGCAGACAATAGTGCGAGAATAATTCAGGACAGGCTCTCAGTCAATCGTTTACGGGCATTATGAGATAGTCTATTCGCAAAAATGGTACAATTTACCCCTCACAGTCTAGGGTCAGAGTGAACTGGTACTCATTCTAAGAAAAGCGAAGGAGTTGCGCTGGAACAACACGCGGAGACTTCATATTCGGGACGCCTGTGGTTGGCTCGGTTGCAATGGCGAGCTACCAAGGCTTCTGCCTGAAGTGCAAGACATACGGCGATATTTCCAATGCTGAAATCTTCAAGATGAGCAATGGGAGAACCCGCGTCGCAGGTACCTGTACCCAGGAAGGATGTTCTGGAAGGATCTCTAAGATAATCGGCTAACCAATGCACAAGGGCTCGTGGTCTAGGGGCTATGACGTCGCCTTGACATGGCGAAGATCGGCGGTTCAATTCCGCCCGGGCCCATCCTTTTCCTCTATTCGCAGAGCGATTCATGAAATACGGAATAAATTACTACAGAACTACTTATTCTGTTAACTCATATTCGAGCCTCAGCTTCCCACTTCCCTTCGATTTGACACGCGTAATCTCGATTGGCTGAATCTCGGAAGTGTTCTCTACATGCGTACCAGCACATGGGCATACATCTACGCCTTGGATACTGATTACTCTCAGTTCATCGATGTGCTTTGGTAGCAAATCCAAGTTGACTCTAACAAGAGGGTCTTCTACCACTTCCATCCTTGGTGCGAAATGCATTTTCACGGGCAAACCTTCCGATATTGTTCGATTTACTTCCTGTTGTAGCAGTTCCTTATCGAATGAAGATCTATCTGGGAATGAGAGGTCTATACGTGTCTTTACTTCGCCTATCTGGTTGCCTACAGTAGAGCCAGAGAACAGTTCGTCTGCTAATGCCGAGACAAGGTGCTGAGCAGTATGCATGGTCGACAGTTTGTTCCTTCTCTCTGTATCGATATAGGCAGTCACCTCTGTATCCGATTCAATTGATTCTGAGCCTATTTTATGCCATTGTCTTGAACGCTTGACAACCTCTTCAACAGCGATGGTTCTTCCTCCATATTCTAAAGCACCGATGTCGCAAGGTTGGCCTCCTCCGGTAGGATAGAATAGAGATCTATCAAGTGATATCCAAGTTACTTCATTTTCGACCTTGGAGTCGACTACAGTACATTGGAAGGAAGGGGGGTTAGTCCCTGGGTGGGGTTCGAGATGGGATGAAGGATTCATGTTCATTCCTCAGGTAGTGTGAAGTCTGT
>CAXFCF010000128.1:0-4156 GCA_964000875.1 uncultured Candidatus Poseidoniales archaeon | reverse complement strand
AGACGACACAGAAGGCTGAGCCGAGTGACATGTACACTCCTCGCTTCGATTCGCCTCGGCGGAGTGGCTTGAAGCCTTTCACTCATGGTCAATGGATACGCCCGCTTCGCGGGCGTCATCACTCTTCTTCGTCGAATCCCATCACGGCCTCGGCAGCTGCGAGCCTTTCGGACATGTCATTCATCCTGCCGAGCATCTTCCATGTCCAGCCACCTATGATGCCAATCATGGCGACATATGCGATAGCAAGGAAGAGTGTGCCGTCCGCCATGTTGTTACCTCTGGTCAAGTTCCATCTGTACCTTTCCCAAGCGCTGTTCCAACTCGTTAACATTCCACACGAGCATAGCGTGCCCCACTACCAAAATTTGGAATGAGATCATACCGAACAGAAGAACATAGAGAATCTCAGGAGAAAGTGATGGCCCTTCAGAGCCCGTGAGAATGGGTGGAGGGTGACGCTTAGTCCAGAACTTGATGGCGACTATGGTGATTGGCACCAAGGCGAAGCCAAACAGACCTACTGTTGAGAACAGGTCGCGACTTTCCTCAGAATCACCTTGACTCTCGTGACCGAGAACCAAGAACACAGAGAGGGCGGCGAGCATCGCGTAGGTGTTCAGACGCATGTCCGTAATGTCCCATGGCACGCCCCATTCAGCAGTACCCCATATTGGCCCACTCAGTACCACGCACAGGCCGTAGACGAGTCCAAGGTGTGCACCCACAACATGCAGTTTCCAGCCCCATTCAAGGCGCTTCCAAAACCAAGCTACAGAGCCGACGAATAGTAATGTGAAAGCGAGGAAGGAGCCCCAAGCAGTAGGGACATGCCAGAACAGGATTCGATACGCCTCTGGCGCCGCCCAACCATCGGGGTTGACCGGAGGAGCCCAAGTGAATCCTAGCCATATAGTCAGGGCAGCCATCAGTAGACCGAGGATGGTTAGGCGGATCCCCCATTCCTGTGACTTCGCACCCATTGTCTGTCGCCCGTTCGACAACTGAGAAAAAGTTCACCGTGAGGTCTTCACTCACTAGCGATAAGATGCATAATCAAGATGACCATGGTTGGGATTCCCAATCCCATGCCTAGGTCGGTCACTAGATCAGTTGTGTCGGTCAACGATTGAGTTAGGAAGAAGAGAGGCCACACTAAGACAATTAGGAGTAGTTTCGTGAATGCGGCTCCTGGTCGTGTCATAGCCGTCTCAAGGAAATAGATCGATGCTGCGGCAAGGCCAATCATCCCCATGCCTAGGGAGACGAGAAAAAGGTCAGCCAGATTGTAACTATCCAACATTATTGTTGAATAGAGAATAGTTAGAACCATGATGGCACTAATCGCAACTCCCATGCCGGTCACCGAACGTTTACCCATCTGCGCGTAGAGCCAGTCGCCCGCCCGCGAATCTTCGAGGTGTCTGAGTGCACCGGGTCGAGCTAATGAGGCCACGAAAGCCGGGGTCAAAGCGAGTGCTGCAACCCAACCTGAATGTTCGGGTAGGCCAACTGAGAATCGCATTCCCTCAATGAGTACGAATGCGATGAAAGCCGCTGCTAGCCTTGGTACGAGGTCAGCTCCGGTTCGCCAACTCAGTGCTTCTGTCCAGAGATGTAGATCAGTCGTTTTACGTTGGCGTTCATTCAAAGATGACGATTCGCTCATGGAGCCAGGATTCACCTCCACAACCTCCTCCGAGATGTTTTTGTCTTCTATGGTCACGATACGGTTCGCCATCTCCACCATGCCACTATCATGAGTTACGACGACGATTCCATGACCAGTTTGTAGGAGGCGGGTCAATTCACTGTCCAATGTCTTCCTAGAACCTTGGTCGAGACCCCTAAACGGTTCGTCGAGCAGGACGAGCGAGGGGCTTTGCGAAGCAAGGGCGGGAATTAGTCCACACAGGACACCAAGCCTACGCCTGAGTCCTCCAGAGAGGGATGATATCGAATCGTTGGCACGGTGCCTTAGGTTCCACTCTTCGAGTCGCTCCAATAGCCACTCATCTCTCGCTTCAAGACCAGCCATGGTTAGTGCGAAGCGAGTCCTCTCAATCACCTTCTCATCAAGACAGAATCCACCAGATTGCAGAGTCAAACCAAGTCTCGGGGGCCGGCTACGCCGACCGTCACTATGCCTCACCAGCGTGTTCGAGTGATTCACATTCCCTGAGGTTAGGCGAAGTATCCCAGCGGATGCTTCGAGTAGAGTCGACTTGCCTGCGCCGTTCTTACCGAGGACGACCACCAAGTCGCCACCATTTACGGAGAAGTCGACATCGTTCAGCACCAGAGTCTTACCCCGTACGACGGAGACACTCTCCATCACAAGAAGCGCTGCGCCCTCAACCATGCTACTCGCTGAGCCGGTTACGCAATTGAGGGCTTCGCCATTACCCGAAGGGTGAATTGTCCGGTGACCCTCGCAGCGCCGATGGCTACGCTCGTATGGGATTGGGCGCAGGTGGAGCCTCTTGGCTGGGGCTTACTCCTACTGTTCCTGTCATTGGCAGTAGGTCCTTTGGTTTGGGCTTGGGTGAATAGGGTTCCCATCTCCCTTGCCATCGTGGTTTCTTTGCTAGTTTGCTGGTTGATGCAGACGGTCTTGCAGTCATTCGATGCGACCCGTGATTTCCTCATCCTAGCCTACGCGGTCAACCCGTTGTGGCAGACCGATCCATTGCAAGTCCATCGCTTGATTACCAGTGCTTGGCTTCACGCTTCTGGAAGCGGGGGTTCGATTGTTTTCCAGCACATTCTCGGCAACGCATTGGTGATTGGCCTCGTAGGAGTCCCATTGGAACAACGACTCGGCCGCGGCAGATTCCTCGCCATCTATCTCATCGGCGCCGCCGCCGGAAGTGCCGCTTGGTGGTTTTCCCATTGGGGTGAGTTTCGATTTGCTCTCGGTGCCAGCGGTGCAGCTTTCGGGCTCCTTGGTTGCTACCTCGCCTGTTGGCCAGACGACGAGATAGAGTTCCCGTTAGTATTGATCAGGAAGTGGCCGGTCACTCTGATTGCTTTGGTCAAGTTAGGCTTTGAGATTGTACATGTAGGCTCACTGTATGGTGGTTGGACAGATGCATCCTCTGTCGCTCACTTAGCTCATATCGGTGGTTTTGTTGTTTGCTTCATTGTTGCACGCCCCATCGCTAAGAACGGCCCAACACCTCTCGGTAGCAGGGATGGTGGACCAAGTCAGGGAGGAGTGCAGAAGGGGCTTGACGCAGGCCGTAAGAGCAAGATGGGTTCGGTTATGGTTGATCCTTGGAAAGGAAGTGAACATCCACTTTCTGAAGCTGCTGAGAAAGCCCTCGAGAGGCTCAGGCAGGAAGGTGACGAACTGGAGACTCGCAGGGCTTGGGTCGAGGAGTTGGCCGAACTTTCGAGTTGTCCGGAATGCGGAGCCGAGATTGAGGTGAAGGTGATTGATGGGGTCGCCCGCTTGAAGTGTTCCAAGAAACCACGGCATCTCAACTGGCCATGACAGTATTGCTCCTTAGGAGCAAAGGATTTCGGCTGAACTAGAAGCGATGGTGCTTATAGCGAGACTCGGGTTCTTAGAACCCGGAGATGGGAACGATGGCAGCGTCCACTAGAACTCGACTTGCCCTCCTCCTCGTCTTCTTGATGCTTGCTCAGAGTGCTGGGATGGCGTCTTCTGCTTCAAATTCGCAGTCTGAGGAGTCAACCAACAGCGCAATGGATCCCATCTTGGTTGAGGGTCTTCCGCCGTTGATGTGCTCAGAGTCGGTGATATGCCCGACTCCGGCAAGGAACCCGGTCATACCTCAGGGTGCATCAACCCATGAGACACCGGGTTGGTGGTTCTCCTACGGTCCTGATTTGGACTGGAATGGGATGGATGACAGGCTACAGTATGTCTTGGCTGGAGTCTACCCGTCACAATCCCCTGAGGCGATAGTCGGCTCCGATGGCGAGTTGACTGTGGCGATTATTGTTGACTTTGCTTGGCACCCGAGGAATTCCGATGTTACTGCCGTTCGTGCTATCCTTGAAGATCACGGATGGGTCGGCGAAGAGGGTGGAGCACGCATCTTCACCGTTGGAGAAATTGATTCGGTTATCGTCGATAGAGTACCTCAGTCTGCATTACTCGACCTGTACCACCTAGAGGGTGTCGTGG
>CAXFCF010000127.1:0-4188 GCA_964000875.1 uncultured Candidatus Poseidoniales archaeon | reverse complement strand
ATCAAGGTCTTCATGGGAAGCAGTACCGGTGATCTTCTGGTTCATGAGCAGGAGCACCTAGAGAATATCTTCGCCAACACAGGTGGCATAATCGCCAGCCACGCCGAGGATGAGTATAGACTCCAAACCCGTATCTCCGAATTCAAGCACCGTACCGATATTGCTGCCCACGCAGAGTGCAGAGATGTTGAATGCGCTATGATTGCCACGCAGAGAGCAGCCGCCTTGGCCAAGGAGCACGACCACCGACTCCACATAGTCCACCTTACCAGTGGTGCTGAAGCAGACTGGTTGGCCTCCAACAAAGGCGATCTCATCACCACGGAGGTCTGCACTCAACATCTGACATTCGACCAAGACGATGTCGAGAAACTAGGCGTGCGTGCCCTGATGAATCCGCCTATCCGCTATACAGAGGACAAGGATACGCTGTGGAAGCGCCTCAAAGACGGGACAATCGACTGTGTCGTCACCGACCACGCCCCTCACACGCTAGAATCGAAAGCTGTCGGCTACCCTAACGCGCCCGCAGGCATGCCGGGTGTGGAAACCTCGTTACCCCTGATGCTCACGCATGCGATGGACGGAAAGTGTAGCGTATCTGATGTGGTAAGCTGGATGTGCGCTGGACCGGCTAAGGTATACGGGATGGAGAACAAAGGATCACTGGTCGAAGGCTACGATGGTGACCTGACGCTAGTTGACCTTGAAAATCGCCGGACAATTACCGACGACGATGTCTGGACAAAGGTAGGATGGACTCCCTACGCGGGGATGGAACTCACGGGTCTACCCACATGGACCATAGTCGATGGCATACCTGTACACAAGCGAACCGTTGATGGGTTGTTCCGTGGTGAGGCTATCGCTGAACCTGGCCAAGCCGGTCGACCACTACGATTTTCGTAATCAAGTGCCGTCTTCGTCGCGACTCTCTTCAGACTCTCCTGATTCGGTTGAATCGCTGCTCGGGGCGCTACCACCGCTGCTGGATGATTCACCGTCTGCGCGGTCATCGCCGCCCTCGTCGTCCTCGCCCTCAAGGTAAACACGATCCCAGTAGTATTCGTCCTCCTCCAACTCAGGTAACTCGACCGAGGCACTCTGGTTCATCGAGGAATAGTTGGTGACCGTTACTCCACCAGAGGAGAAAGCGTACACATAGTCGCCCATGAATATGGAACGCCTGATGTTAACATCACCACTGTACCAGTATGACCTATACCCGTCATCGTCGTTGTAGAAGTCAGAATGGTCGATGGTTCCGTGCGTGGTCAGTGTACCATTCTCAGCATCGACATCTACCAACACTAGTTGAGAGACATACTCGTAACCGGAATAAGTGTAAGTTCGTCCATCAACGGTAATCGTGCTGTACATGTAGCGGTAGGTCGAGAGGGGAATCGCTAGTAGTTCGGCAGGCTCCCAGTAGGTGAACGCCTTGTGTTCGTAGGTCGCCTCAGAATAAGCCCAGTTCCAGCGCCAGTAGTCCTCGTCCTCCTCATCCACAGGTGAGAGCTGCAGAGCATCGGCCAAAGTAGGGTCAGAGAAATTCGATACATCGAACATTGAGATCTGGGTGTTGCCCCAGTCTAGTCCAATGCCTCCCTCTCCACCTGCAAGACCAATGGTCAGTAGGTGCTCATCTCCCAACGGATGAATGTAAGTCGATACTCCTGGCACCTCCAACTCACCGATTACCTGTGGATTGGTTGGGTCGGATAAGTCGATGGTCCACAATGGATCCCAGTTCTCGAAGGTCACCAGATATCCTTTATCGCCCACAAATCGAGTCGACCAGATGGTCTCGCCCTCGGCAATACCGCCTACATGGCCTATTTGCATCAACTCGGTCGACTCTCCTTCACAGCCCTCTGGGATCATGCACTCCGCTGGAGCGAGCACGAATACATCGTTGCTCGGACCCGTCCAATCCTCTGAATCTTCCAACCACCAGCGCCCCCATACATCCTTGGTAGTGGCCACACGGATGTTACCCTCATACTCGGATAGTGAGAACTGATCGTTCACGGTACCAGAGATTCTACCGGAACCGATGTAAGTAGTCAAACCCGGTTCGGAGATATCGAAGGCGTGGATATTGGTTGCCTCCTCGAAGGCGTCATTACGCCAGTACCACCACCAGTCATTGGCTGGTTCGGCCAGTACCAGCATGTCTTGGCTGGCGTAGGTGGTGACACAAGCCGAAGAGACATGGTCGAGTTCATGCTCTACATCTTCACCAAACAATTCCAACGTCATGATTGTCGTGAAGCCGCGGCCAAGCGAGTCGCCTGCCGATGCGAACTCTTCGCAGTTAGATGACACGGTCTCCATCTGGGTAACGGTACCATCTGCATGCCTCTCATGCATAGTAGGCGCGAAGTCGAGTATATTCAGGCCATCAATGACCTCGAGGTTGTGGGAGATGGTTTGGTTTACGCTCTCGTTCCAAACATCTTGGCGTTCAGGGTTGTCGTAGTCCATCTGCCAATAATCATCTGGAAGATCAGGATAGGTCTTCAGATTCTGTAGATCGGCGTAGGAGTGAGATACAGAACGAAGGGTGTCACCGACTAGACGGGCGGTCTGGTAGTAACCATCGAGATATATTTCACGCTGCACCTCTGGTGCAGAACGGTTCTCTATGTCTATGACAGTGAACTTGACCTTGTTCTGGTAGCGGTAGTAGGAGTAGTAACTATCATCGGAATCTGCCTCCATCGCTTCCCTTATCGGATCGTCTAGTGGCAACTGGTAGTATGCCACATATGAGATTACGACGATTTGGTTGTCCTTGACCAACATCTGCATCGGGCTGCCCTCCAACTCCATGTGTGACTCTAGGGTCACTTCACCGAATTCGGGTACACCGAGAATGACGAGCTTGCCGTTGTTGATCATGTAGATGTGGTAGCCGTCTGTCTTGAGAAAATCCGCCTCGTCGACACCCTCCTCTTGGTTATTGGTCTCCGAGTACTGACCCTCGCGGTCACCCGCTCCACTGCTACTTGGAGGAGCCGAGGAATCTGCTCCCTGTGCCGAGCCCATGTCTGCAGACTCCGCTATCGCACCATCCATGTCGACTGCAATATCGTCAACCATGAACCCACCTCGCCAGCCCCACGAATACCAGTGCCAGTAGGAGGCTTGGTCAAGAGAAACGAGCATTTCCTCGGCAAGGCTACGCTTGAGATCCTCTTCAAGATCCACGCAGTTCTGGTAAATGTCGAGCATTGGAGAGGACCTGGCTCTCATTCCGAGATCCAACTCGGGTGCTACCCAATCCATAGTGATGCCATCGTCATCACCAGTTATGTCCTCTACCACATTGTCGATTGACGACAGACACCCAGACAACAACAGCGATGCTAAGACGAGAAATACCATCGCAGGTCTCTTGGTCATGATTGTCGCACCGCAATTAGAACATTAAGAGAATGGGTTCTTTGATTCTACCACTCTAAAGAGCAGATATCTCACATCATTATCATGGGTTGGACAAAGCTGGGGATGTGGTTGACACTCGCTACAGACAGGCCATCACCGCCGCTGGGATGGGTTGCCAAGCAGCAATTGATGCTGAAAAGTGGATCAAAGAGAATGTTCACTGACGGCGAACCGTTGATAGAGGGGGTCACTATCCAAAGGGTATGCAACCGGGTGTTCCTTCTCAACCTGCAGCACTCACAGGCTCACCTTCACCCCAGCAATCTGTACAGCAATACACCCAATTCGTAGTCAACCAAAGCAATGGTTCGGCAACGGCTAGTCTAGTCATCGGCATCATCTCGTTTTTACTTTGGATTTTGGGCTTCTTCACCCTTTTCACATGGTGTTGTTCGGCACCTATGTCGGTTATTGGGGTAGTATTGGGTCATGTAGGTTACAGTCAGTCAAAGATCTCAGGAGTAGGAGGAGGCGAAGCGATTTCTGGTCTCATTCTCAATTGGTTTCAAGTTGCAATTTTACTTGTACTCCTCTTCGCGGGTATGGTTCTTGGCGCTGGGGTAATGGCATCATCAGTGTAGAATTGTTAGGAACCCAATTGGCTCCATCCCATGCCCACTTACCATCTGGACTGAGGTTCATCACGACTTCCAAAGAGCCACCAATTATGACAATTCTCCTATCCAAATACCATCCATCTTTCAGCGAGGGGTTGAAATGCTGCCTCGGTGAAGTTGG
>CAXFCF010000126.1:0-4250 GCA_964000875.1 uncultured Candidatus Poseidoniales archaeon | reverse complement strand
AGTCCAGACTCCCTTCCCGGAGATCAACTCGATGGGCTCCTAGAACAACATACAATCGCTTGCCCAAGTTGTGACGAAGCATCCTGGAAACCTTCTCGGCCGATGAACCTAATGTTCTCGACAATGATAGGTGCCGTAGGCGGTGGACGCCAGGCATACCTCAGGCCAGAGACAGCACAAGGGATGTTCGTCACCTTCCCAAGCCTTCTCCGCCACTTCCGTGACCGCCTTCCATTCGGAGCAGTACAGATTGGAAAGGGATACAGGAACGAGATTAGCCCCCGGCAGGGTATGATTCGCCAGCGCGAGTTCAACATGGCTGAATTGGAGTACTTCATCGACCCCGAATCCAGTAAAGAGGAGGACTTCTCCCCCTGGCAAGGAATCAGCGTTGCCTTGGTTCCCGACCCACAAGGAGAGCCTCATGCGGAAGTCATAATGGGATTTGAGGAGGCACTAGGTAAAGGCGTAATCCGAAACGCCACAGTTGCCCGATTCATGGCTGAGACCCTGACATTAGTATTGTCTCTAGGCGCTGACCCTTCGAAGATTAGATTCAGACAGCATGAAGCTGACGAGATGGCTCACTACGCAACTGACTGCTGGGACTTGGAGATGTTCGGCTCTTATGGCTGGGTTGAGTGTGTCGGGATTGCACATCGAGGTTGCTACGACCTCTCTGCACACGAGCCTGCTACAAGTGGCACTTCCATGCGTGTTTGGAAGGAGTTCGATGAGCCAAGAGTCATCGACAAAATGGCAGTAACTCCTGTACATTCACAGGTAGGACCCGCATTCAAAAAGCAAGCTGGAGCCGTTAAAGATGCCTTGGACTCCCTACACGAAGTCCCAGAGCAATTTCCCTTTGAATTACACCTAGCAGATGGAACCACTGTTACCATCACTTCAGAGATGGTGGAAGTAAAGCGAGTACAGAAGACAACCAATGGAGAGTGGGTTTTACCACATGTAGTAGAACCCGCTTTCGGCCTTGATAGAATCATTTGGCACCTAATCGATCACGCTTACCAAAAGACGAACAAGGATGGCGATGAATATGTAGTGCTATCACTTGCTGAGAGCGTAGCACCCTACGACGCAGTTGTCCTACCACTGTTTGAGAAGGATGGTATGTCGGAGATGGCTACAGATATCCAGAAGACAATTCTGGGTCACGCTGGCTTGGCAGCCTATTATGACGGATCCCGCTCCATTGGACGTAGATATGCTAGAGCCGATGAGATTGGAGTCCCTTGGGCAATAACTGTCGACCACCAATCACTAGAAGACGGAACCGTCACAGTGAGAAGGAGGGACGACCAAATACAGATTCGCCTATCTTCCAAGGATGTCGTACACCACCTTAGATCCGGTACGCTAGGAGCAGCCTTCCAGTGAAGGGTTCTCTGAATAGTTCCAGATTCTGAATGTTCAATACCCTCCGATTCGCAGGGCGTAGCATGGCGGCGGAATCCATGTTGGCTTCCGACTGGACTGAGCGATACAGACCCGTCACTGAATCCGAACTAGAGGGCAATAAACCTGCCAGAATCAGGATTCGTAACTGGCTTGAATCATGGGATAAGGGCACCCCCAGCAAACGTGGCCTGCTGCTACATGGACCACCTGGCATCGGCAAGACTAGTATTGTCAGAGCAATCGCCAACGATAGAGGATGGGTCGTAGTCGAACTAAACGCCAGCGACGCACGAAATGCCGCTGCGATAAGAAAGGCCATTGGTGGATCATCTACTAGTCACGCATTCTCGTTAGACGGAACCTTTGGAGGGGAGGGTTCCAGTAGTCGAACTCTGATTCTACTTGACGAAGTCGACCACCTACATGGAGGTCTTGCGACGGTGGCCGAGAAAAGAATAAGCGACTCGATGACAAACATGACGGGTGAAATCACCAGCGCGAAATCACTCGCCGGAGATTCGGGAGGTAAAGGTGAACTGTTGCGAATTCTGAAGGAATCAAAGCAGCCGATTATCATGACATGTAACGAACTCATGGGTCTATGGGGGAAGAGAAACTCCCGTTGGCGGGATGCCAAGACGAGATTCGAAGCACGCGCTGAAGTCATCGAGTTCAGGCGTGTTGATACTGCAGCATTGATTCGAATAGCGGTTCGTATCCTTAAGGCCGAGAATGTGACTTACGACAAAATCGCCCTGGATAGATTGGCAAACGCTAACCCTGGTGATTTCAGATCTGTCGTCAGAGATCTACAAATGATCTGTGAGGGAGGCGTTGATCATGTTGACATGCGTTCTGTAGACGAACAAATCGCAAGAGGTGTTAGAGACACCCAGTTAGCCGTATTTGAAGGCGTCAGCGAAATCTATAGAACAAACTCCTCGAAGGATGCCCATGATATTGTAATGAACCTCGACATCACTCCAAACCAATTCGTAAACTGGGCTTCGATGAACAACAAAGGGATTCAGACGGGAAGGGAGGTGCTACTCTCCGGAATCAGAACTTTATCCAAGGCCGATCATGCCCTCTCTATCACCTTCTTGAACCGTGCTTATCGATCATGGTACTGGGCAGGTGCCCTTGCAGCCCACTCTACCACTCCTCCAGGCATGGAGCCACTGGAAAAGAAGCCGTTTCTCCTCACCCCTAGTTCAGGCATCAATTACTCATCGATGAGGAGGAAGTCAATGATGAGCAAGTTGGCCAATACCTGTGGTTGTAGCGAACAAGCTGCTAAGGAAGACCTCTACCCCTCATTGAGTGCTATCCACGAAGGAGGAAACATCCCGCCTGAAAGATTCGACATCAGCCAACGTCTGGGTCTGGATGCTAGTGAGCACCTTATGTTGCACGGCCTCAAGAAATCACTGAAGTCATCCAAGGAGTTAGCTGATAATTACTCCAAGTCGACTCAGGTGACATATGTAGAACAACCACTTGAGAGCGAGGAAGATGTCGATGAAGAGTCTGTAAAGAAAGAGATTCCCAAAGGCCAACAGAAGCTGGACTTCTTCTGAATCACTTCCTCCAAACCTTAGGAGTAAGTAGAACAATCACAGTCAACAACTCAAGCCTACCTAGCCACATTAGTATCGAGGACATAATCAGACTGAACCAGTTCAAACTCGCCCAAGTCTGAGTGGGGCCAAGAGAACCTAATGCTGGACCGGTGTTGCCAAGGCACGCAACTACCGCTGCCAATACGGTTTCAAGATCCATATTTGGCTCAGAGATAGCCATCCCCAGTGTGCAAGTCATCGCAAGAACCGCCCACCATGAAAGCATCCCTACAATCATCCACAACTTTCCATCATCTACCACCTCGTCATTCATCCTTACCAGATGGATCTTCCTCGGCTGAGCAATCCTAGATACCTCTCTCTTAGCAAGATGGTAAGCAACCCTCAGCCTGAGAATCTTCAAACCACCAGAAGTGGATCCTGCACAGGCTCCCACTATCATAAGGAAGAGAAGGATGATTTGAGACAGTGTAGGCCACATTGCAAAGTCAGCGCTGGCATATCCTGTCGAAGTACCGATAGAAGCAACTTGGAATGCCGCATGTCTGAACGAATCTCCAGCGAACCAACCCTGTGACATTATCAAATTCAATGCCATGGCTGATCCAGCTAGGAAAAGAAGAGAAAGATACACCCTAAGTTCTTGATCAGATATTGCCTTCCTCCATTCACCGACCCAAATGAAGTGGTAGAGACTGAAATTGACGCCTGTCATGACCATGAACATGATGATAATCCACTCGACAGCGGCACTATCGAAGTGCATTATACCATCATCATAGGTACTGAACCCTCCTGAAGGCAGGGTTGTCATAGCATGGTTGATAGAATCGAACCATCCGAGATCACCTATGAATAGAAGAAGAAGAAATTCAGCCAAGGTCATGAGGATGTAGATTAACCAAAGAACCCTTGCCGTCTCCTCGATTCTAGGCTTCAACCTAGCAAGTGAAGGACCCGTTAATTCTGCCCTTGCTATCGACATCCCGCCACCAAGGATACGCGAGAACATCAACATACCTAGCATGATTATCCCCATCCCTCCCAACCATTGCGAAAAGCTACGCCAAAGCAAGATTGTCTTCGATTGTGCGTTAATGCAATCTGTAACTCCAGCGTGACAGACAGGACTTGTCCTGGGATCGATAACTGTGGCTCCCGTAGTAGTGAAACCAGACATCGATTCAAACCAAGCGCGGACATAACCACCCATCGCTTCCTGCAGACTGCTATCTCCAGCCAAAAGCC
>CAXFCF010000125.1:0-4296 GCA_964000875.1 uncultured Candidatus Poseidoniales archaeon | reverse complement strand
AAACATGGTGTAATCCATCGGACTTTCTCTCGCGCTGAAGACGGTTCTTTCGACTTTGAGGCATTGGAAGATGTTTGTACTGAATCGGGTTCGAATCTCAGATTGGTATCCATTCCTCATGTGAGCAACCTAGACGGTGTCTCGGCTCCGGTTAAGGAAGTCTCCCGTGTTGCACATGACTTCGGTGCTGAGGTGCTTGTCGATGCCGCTCAGAGTGTTCCTCACAAGGCAATCGATGTCGAAGATTTGGGTTGCGACTATCTGGCCTTTAGTCTCCATAAGATGCTTGGCCCGAGTGGGGTAGGGGTGCTTTGGGGTAAGGAGCAAGCACTAGCCTCTTTGGAAACTATCAGCGGAGGGGGTATGACTGTACGCAGTGTTTCGGATGATTCGGTCGAATTCCGTCCGATACCCGATAGACTAGAAGGTGGTTTAGCAAACTTTGCTGGCATCGCTGGCGCGGGTGCTGCTACGGACTACCTTTCTGAGCTCAACATGGTTGAGGTTGAGGAGCATGAGAGCCGACTTAACAGGATAATTCACGAAGGGGTGATGGGTGTCGATGGTGTCGAAATCATTGGCCCCTCTGATCCATCACAGAGAGGAGGTATTACTTCTCTACAGATTGAGGGTATCGACCCCCATGTTGTCGCTGTTATGCTCGATGAAGCAGCATCTGTGTTCGTAAGGAGTGGCTACCATTGCGTCGACTCTTGGTTCCAGTCTCAGAGCGAATCACACCTAGGTTCGTTGAGAGTTTCCCCCTATCTATACAACACCGAGGAAGAGGTGAGACAGTTCGTCGACACCTTCGAGGAGATTGTTTCGGTTCTATGAGTGCAGGCCGACGATGGCTTGATGACAGTAGACTCTGTCGATGAGTGTAATCCCCATGGATGCTGAGAGTCAGGTCGATTGGAACACGGTGCCGATGGCACCGCTGCCAGAGACCAAGAGGGCTGGTTCAGGAATCAGTAAGGCACGTCTAGTGGCGTTGATTTCCACGGGCATTTCGATTTGTCTTCTCCTGACGGCTTCATCCATAATCTATGTCGTGTGGAAGGAGATGGATGGTATTGCTCGCAATCGTCGCCTGAACATGTGATTATCTCGCAGAACAATCATCGTACCATGACTGGAATGGATAACCTAAGTGGTTCGGGCGTCGGAGTATCGATTTGTATCGTGGACACGGGTATCGATTTGACTCATCCCGAATTCACTGGCAGAAACTTGTCCGCTTGGAAGGACTTCGTCAATGAAGAGCCGTCTCCCTATGATGATGAGGGACATGGCACCATGATGGCTGGTTTGATATGGGCAGACAAACACCTGAAAGGGGTCGCCACAGGCGTCGATTTACTTGTCGCCAAGGCTCTATCTGCCGATGGCCAAGGCGTCGATGAGACTATCGCCGAGGCTGTTGATTGGTGTGTTTCAAGTGGAACAGATGTGATATCCATGAGTTTGGGTGGTGCTGCCGGCTTCGACTTCTTCCTGTCTAGCACCGACCAATTGGAGAATGCAGTTAACGCTGCGCTTGATGCTGGCGTCTTCGTTGTCGCTGCCGCAGGCAATGATGGTACTGATGATGATGGTGATGTAGCGAGCCCTGGTTCTGTCGAGGATGTAATTTGTGTAGGCGGTGTTGACTACTACGGTAACATCTGGGAGGGGTCAAGTGAGGGTGATAACAACGGAAGGATCCTGCCACTACCTCCTCTCCTACCTCGTCAAAACCCAGATATGAAGCCGGAACTGGTAGCACCGGGAACGGATGTCCCCGTATTGGTCTACAGCCGCGACAATGATTTGCACACATATGGTCACGCATCGGGAACTTCGGCTTCCACCGCTTGGGTTGCGGGTGCGCTTGCGCTTGTCATCGAAGCTCATCCTGACATCGCGCCCGACGGCTCGTCGGGAGGCCGTGGTGCGATAGATGATGTCAAGGGATGGATTCAGGCATCTTCGACAGGACAGGAAGGACATGACGACCATTATGGGTATGGTATACTCAATGTCGAGGGTCTGTTGCAGGCAGCCAATGCCTAGGACTTCCGCGTAATCCCTACCAAGGTGCCCCCGTACATTGGAACAAATCCCACTTCGTGGGAACTTTGTATCATCTTGATGAATTCCATCCACTGGTTGAAAGAATCCACCTGTGCTTGGTCAGCGTCTTCACCCATTGGCACCTCGGGTTCGGCCGTGATGAGCAAGCCTTTCTTGGTTAGCAGAGGCATGGATGCCATCAATCTCTCCAATAATCTTGAATGGTCAGATTGCAGGATAATCAAGTCAATTGACTTTGGCAGGGGGGATTTGCCGGCGCCAGTGGCTGCTTGGTCAGTCGCGTTGGCTGCGTGCCACGCTTTGGAATCAGAGACGATGCTGTTCCAGTCACCTATGACTACCTCTGCCCAATCATGTGCCTCGTAGCGGTCGATGACGCGTTTCAGTATGACTCCGAACTTCCCCCCTTCTTCGACGAGTTGGTAGCGTGCTGGCTGCTTACCTCCTGTCGTCCAGTGGTCAAATAGCCATGAGGAGAGATGACCTATTCCAGCACCAACTTCAACCACCGTGGTGGGCTCCTTTCTTGCTACCAAGTCTCTGGCTCTTCTACGGAGTGTGACTGGCCAACTGGTCAGATCCATGTGCTTGAGCTGTTCGCCAATGTTCCTGGAAACTTCAGGTTCTTCGCGGGGTAGTTCCTCATTCCTCGAGAGGAGTTCCTCCAAAGGGTGCCCGTCGC
Organism: uncultured Candidatus Poseidoniales archaeon; assembly: GCA_964000875.1. GTDB lineage: Archaea > Thermoplasmatota > Poseidoniia > Poseidoniales > Thalassarchaeaceae > MGIIb-Q1. The sequence goes on along the minus strand of CAXFCF010000125.1, from coordinate 1,538 downwards.
CCTCCATGGTTCTCTCGGGAAGCATCGACCGTTCAATGATTGTCCTTCTTGAGGTTCCTTGTGCATGGGTCGGATTCAAGAAGGGTCAGCCGCCGGCCCAATTCATGGAGGATGAGATTGTGGAAGACGAAGGTCATGATGACCTAGTTCACTGCGTCGACTGTGCTGACTTGACGGCGCACGAAGTTCTCCGTTCCGTGGAAAAGGGAGAGGGGGTCGACCATTTGGTGCGTTGTCTTGAATGTTCCAAGGTCAGTAACCTCCAGTTGAGGCCACCTAAGGCGATTATGGTACGGTTCACTTTGTCAGACGGTGCAGAGAGTTTCCCTGTTGACTTAGAGGTTGATGACGATGAGAGATTCCGCCTCGGTGAAGAGTTTGAGCACGACGACGCTTCATGGGTAATCACTCGACTTGAGAGTGAGGAAGGGCGTTCCTTGAAGAGAGTTGAAGCCAAGGATGTGAAAGTTGTCTGGGCGACTCGAAGGGACTTGGTTCGCGTGAAGATGACCTTCACGGATGGCGAGCACTCTTACTCTGACGAAATGGTGTGTGAACCTGGAGTCGAGTTCTACTGTGGCTCAATGCTTGAGCATGGTGGTCGGAAATGGCGTATCAGGGCACTTCACAGCGGTCGTGGGAGAAAACTCAACGGGGGTATGAAGGCAGCTAAGATTCGCCGAATGTTCCTTCATTTACCTCCTTCTAAGGAGGATTTGAGAGAGAAGGAATCGAAGCGTAGAGGCCGATGGAAAGGTCAGGACTTCGAAGGTCGCGAAGAGCATCAGCGTATGGCTAAGGATTCGAATATCCGAAGGGATGACTAACGCCTGTTGGACCATGGCATTAGCAAAGCCTTAGTGACATGCCAAGCGACATCAGGATTCTCTCTCAGCCTTCTCATGCTGTACTCGTACCACTTTTCGCCGTACGGGACATAGATACGCACGCGGTGACCTTTTGCCAGTAGTTTACGGCGCATCTCACCTCGAACTCCCAGAAGCATCTGAAATTCATAGCCCGGACCCTTCCCGGGCTTACTGCCTTTTGATGAAATCTTTAATCCGTGCTTATCGAGTAACCGCAGAGATGATTCGACTATTGGCTTGTCATGTGTCGCTATCGCGACATATGCTCCCTTCTCGAGAGAAGCGTCGATACAATCAGTGAAAGCGTCGTTGATCGGGCGATAGTCTGTATGTGCAATTTCCGCAGGTTCGAGGTAGATACCCTTGCAGATTCTGAAGTCAGTGCTATCGCCTAAGGTATTGCATAGAGATTCTATGTCGTCTAATGTTCTGAAAAGCCTCGCTTGAAGCACCGCGCCGACATTGGTGACACCTTTGCCATGGAGTTCGGTAACGACATCCAGTGTCGCCTGAGTGACTCGGTGATCTTCCATGTCTAGGCGAACGAACATGTCATGCTCAGCAGCTTTCTTGCAGAGATCTTCGATGTTCTTCGCGGCCTCCGATGGGTCTAGTAGTAAGCCGAATGCTGTAGGCTTTATCGAGACATTAGCATCTAGGCCGTTTTCG
>CAXFCF010000124.1:0-4319 GCA_964000875.1 uncultured Candidatus Poseidoniales archaeon | reverse complement strand
GTCGCTGAGCCGTCTAGTAAGTAAAATTCAGGGGTTCTCTCTGCACCATATGCAGCCGCCACAGATTGATCTTCATCGATGAGATATGCGTATGGAGTACCCTTCTCACAGGCTTCACGGGTCTTCTCTGCTGAATCTGACTCATAGTTGGGATTGGCAGCATTCGAGTTTATGGCAACGAACCCAAGGCCTGCAGCAATCGCTTTGGCGTGAATATCATTGATTCGCCCAACGGAACCCACGACATATGGGCAATGTAAGCAAGAGAACGCTATGATTGCACCAGAGTCCGTCAGCACATCGGAGAGGGACATCCTTTCCGAGCCTACCAAGGGGTGGGCATTGTCTAGTTCAAATTCAGGTGCTATGTCACCGGGTTCCACTACCATAACCATGCGGTAGGTCGCAGCGGCATCAACCTTGTCTGTGGTGATTCACGCTTCCTTGACTAGTGCGGTGCGTGTTTCTTCTAGACGGCGTCGTGCTAACTTGTTATCTGGGTCTGCGTTCAGAACCTTGCGCCATGCTACTTCGGCTTTCTCGTGATCCTCTCTCTCATGGTGAATTGCAGCTACTCGTAGGAGTGCATCGATATGATGGCGATCAATCTTAGCAGTTGTGTTGAAGTCTGCGAGTGCACTATCAGCCTCTCCCATCTCCAGGTATAGGAGTGCTCGCTGGTAGTAACCCTCACTGTATTCCGGATTGAGGTTTAGTGACTTATTCAATGGTAGGAACGCCTCTTCAGCGCGCCCCTGTGCCATCAAACATGCACCTAATCGAGTAAGCGCGACCTCATTGTCTGGTTGCTCCTTCAATATCCCTCTAACCTCAGTTTCCGCCTCTTCGAATATACCGTGTTGGAGTAGTGCCTCTGATCTCTTCAACTTGGCAAGTACTAATGCAGGGAAGTTTGCAATCAACCAGTCACAGTCATCCAAAGCTCTCTGGACTTCATCGCCAACCATATTCAGAGTAATTCGATTGAGGCGCGCTCTGACATGGTGAGGGTTGGATTCTATGACCTCATTAAACCGAGCCATTGCCTCATTGAAATTACCACGGCGGGCTGCCACTAATCCCTTAGCATAGGGTACAACCAATGATTCTCTCTCCTTTACATCAGCATCGTCGATGTGTCGAGCAGCGTCCTCAATTCTACCTTCATCTAGAGCGATTAAGCACTCCTCAGCGGAGATTAAGGGATCCTCAAACAAACGACGTGATCTGTTTAGAGATATCTTCGCCTCCTCTATGTCACCTTGGAGTCTTTGGCATCTTGCTAGGCAGAGCCATGCGAGGCCGTCCTCTCTATCTACAGCTAATGCTGCCTCAAACGCCTCGGCTGCGTTTGCAAGGATGGTTTGGTCAGTGTGACCGGCATCTCGGTTAGCGTCGTAATCAGTGAGTAACAATCGTCCTTTCTGAACATGGAGAACAGCGTCACCCCAAGAAGGAGCTGATTCAAGGACATCCCATGCTGAGTCACGCCTTCCGTGGAATATATGCATCTGACAAAGGTGAGACCTTACTGTAGAGTTTGAAGAATCAGTTTCTAGGGTACTTTCAAGCCAATCAAAGGCGTCATCTACTCTGTTACTCCTCTCCAAAAGATCTGCTTTGAGGAGTATTTGTTCAGTTCCACCGGCACCCAGAGCACAAGCGTGTACAGATGCCTTGAGAGCGTCTGTGAGACGTTTTGGTTGCTCACTCAATAACTCTGCAAGTAAGGCCCATGATTCTCCGTGCTGTCGCCCTCCAGGGAGATCAAGTCCTGCCTCGACGGTATCTATCGCCAACAGAACCTCTTCGCGACGCCTGTGTAGTCGAGCCTTCAGAAGATATTGATCGACTGTCGGGTTCTGCTCTATGGCTGCCTCGACTGCGGCTAGAGATTGATCGGATGAGTCGCCTTGCATCCTTTCTTTGAGGCCTGTGACAAAACTGTGGTCTGCGGCCGTGGCCTTGCCTAAAGCCTCCAGACGTTGAACATTACGCTCTGCAGTCTCAGGACTCAGTACGCTTAGTCGACGCAACAGGTCTTCGTCATCAGGAAGTTGTGCCAATTGCTCGGCTACCCAGTGCGCCTCTTCTTCGAGATCGGCAGAATCCTTGGAAAGTGCTGCCAAGCAGCGCATAGCAACTATGTTTCCTGGTGCTAAGTTGGTTGCCACCTCTAGATAGCAAGCCCTTGCCCATGAATCCTCGCCAATTAGATGAGCTAACTCACCAAGACGCCTCGCTTCTAGAGCTGTTAGTGCTAAGTTCTTGGGTCCAGCAACATCTAAGTCACCAAATAGTGAGAACAATCGCTGTGCGAGAGCTAGAACACCTGCATCCGCTCCTTCATCCATTTTGGTGAAATCGCCATCTGTTGGATGTGTTGACAACATACCGCGTATCGCTACTAACAATTGTTCTGCAGCATCACGAACGCTGAGTGAACCGTGTGATGATTCCAGAGCCCCCTCCAAATCGTTGATTGAACTGTGTGCCTCAATAAGTCCCTTGAGTTTGGGTTGTGTGTGAATAAGAGCCGCACAATCATCAGAAAGGCGGCTCATTTCCTCTATCAGAAGTGTCATCCTCGCTGCTTGCGATTCACGCTCTGTAGTAGCCTCTCGGCTGTACTTCCTAATCTGTGAATCCACTTGGACCATCCAGAATATCGCTCCTCCTCCAAGTAGTGTTACAAACAACGTAAGCACGATTTCGAGTGGTGTCATGTTCACCCGAACCAACTGATTGCCTACTTGATGTTGACCCTCGCGCCCATGTAAGACCTGCCGATTTTGTGACTGATTGGGAAATACCGTGGAATGCACTCCTACGGAGTGTATAGTAGTGGGTTTGGTGTCATTGTTTTTGTCAATCCCACTCCAAAACCATTGACAACGCCCAGTGACTTCGCCCAAACGGTGCGAGCAACATGAGTGAATCAATCCTCGACTCTCGGCGCTCCGAATGGGGGGAGAGAGGGTTCGATGTTGAAGCGATTATCACGCACATCGAATCAACGCAAGCAAGTCGATCAGAGAGTGTACTTTCTATCGAACGACAAATGGATCGCTGTGATGAAATTCGACCATTAGTGGAGAGATTGCCAAAAGAATGGTCCGAACGGGCGCGGATGTTGGATGAACTGACATTGCCGATGAATGTCGAAGAGGTGAATCGTCGTCTAATGGAGACCTTGAGGCAACGGAGGCCGTGGGAGGTTGTCGCAACAAGGCATCGTGAAAGTTGGTCCAGGGAAGGACGAAGTGAAGAGTTGCGACAATGGTTGGAGCGATTAGAAGCAATTGACGAATCAATGTCACAAGAAGCAGGAGGTGTGATGGAAGGCTTCGAAGGAATCGTACGGAAAGAAGACATGGAAGTCCTCGTCTCTGACCTCGAAGAAAGGCAGCGCCGTAGAGTTAGAATCTTAGAAGGAATGGTTGAACATCTCCGTGAAGAGCGTGGGTGGTCATTGACGGGTCTCGTAGGTAACTTAAGTGAAAGATATCGGGAAGTGTCTAGAATTCAAGATATGGATCAAAGTTTGGAAGCGATTCAACGGCTCGCAAATGAAGTTACATCGCAATTCGATCCAGATTATTCCACTAACCTTGTGGAGCGAGCAACTCTTGCTCAGCGAATGGAAGATGGAAAACGATTGGTAGAATTGTTGCAAGATGGACACGATAAAGCAGAAGAATTCGAAGTAAGACTCGACCATGCTCAGGAATGGATTGATGAGACTGTGAAACAAGGGTATCATCTCGATATACCTAGTGTTTTGCTTCCAAGTGACCTTCTTGATGTAGAGTTACGGAGAACTGATATCGAATCGGACAAAGTTCGACTTCAAACCGCTTGGAAATCACTAGGTGAGATTGCACACTTATTCCCTGCTGATGCAGGGAGAATAGCAGCGCTCGAGGGGCAGTTAACTAAAGTCCATGATATGGAGCAAATGCTTGAAGAATTAATCACGATGAGAGATGAGAATGACGAACGCGCTAGAGGAAGATTAGCATCTTGGCGTGAGGCAGGATTCGAGACGGAACCATTTCACCTCCTGCTTCAAAACACACCTCGAAGTGGTTGGTTAGCAATAGAGGAACACTCTGAAAAGATCTCTGTCTGCAAGCGTTTGCTGGCTACTATCGATTCTCTAGACTTGTCATTCTCTGGATGTGATGAGGCAAAATCATGGAGAGATTCGTTATACTCAGCTTCAGTAAGCGCAGATGACTATACTGAAATCCAGGAAGGTATCGCTAAACTGCTACGAAGGAATCGTTGGCATCGTGAGATGCTCGATAAGACTCGTT
>CAXFCF010000123.1:0-4354 GCA_964000875.1 uncultured Candidatus Poseidoniales archaeon | reverse complement strand
TGTACGACCGAATGAACGAATGGAGGATATGAAATGACGCTCGATGCATTGGCAAGCGAAATCGCCACTGCGGCGAAGGAGGAGGCGAAAGCTCTCACCGACGCGGCAAAGGCAGAGGCCAAGGGCATCCTCGACGAAGCGAAGGCTGCGGCATCCTCTCAGCGTGACGAGATTATCGCACGCGCAGAGAGGAACTGTGCGCAGATTAAGACGGAGAGCGTAGCATCGGCTCGACAAGCCAACCAGAACGCACAACTTCTCGCCAAGCGCGAGGAGTTGGACGCGACTTGGGAGGCGGTGAAGGAGCAAGTCGGTTCAGCGAAGCTGAAGGGACGTGCTGCACTGCTAAAGGCATTGGTAGCTGAAGCGAAGAAGGAAGCGGAGAAGGGCATGGTCATGCGACCTGTTGCCATCGACCGTGGAGCCTTGGAGAAGGCATCGGGAGGATTCGACGTCGGAAGCGATGTCGTTGGCCTCGGTGGATTCACCTTGGAGTCACAGGATGGTAGCGTGGTGCTCGATTACCGCTTCGACGGCCGTCTTGAGGACGCGTGGGATGGCAGCCTTTCGGCTGTCTCTTCAACACTGTTCGGAGCCTGAAGGAGGAGATGAGTGATGGTAACTGTGGCAAAGCGTGGAGCCAACTGGGCCAACGCAGCAGCCAGGAGCAAGGCGCGTAAGGCGGGTCTGATAGACTCGACCAGAATGCGCCAGTTGATTCAGCAGTTACCAGACACCATCGCCGCGAGCATCGCTGAGTTTGGATATCGCACAGAGATAGATCTCTATGCGGATCGACTCAGCGGTGCCGACCTCGTCGAAGCAGCCCTGAGCCACAACATGGATAACGACCTAGCACAAGTGCTAGGATTCTGTCAAGGAGCGCTCGAGGATATCGTCGCCATCTATGTCGACAGGTTCGGCTATCAGAAGGCGAAGACGGTATTGAGAGCAATTCACAGCGGAGTAGATCTAGAGACCGTAGCGACCCAAGTGTTGCCACGTGAAAATGAAGAGAACTCTGACTGGCTAACTATGGTTCAGAACTGCAGCAACCTTGCAGAGGCGGTGTCGGCATTGTCCGGCACTCGCTACGGAAGGGCGTTCGCAGGGATGGAGAGTGACAGCAGCCTAATGGAACTTGAGGACGCCCTCGATGCCCATTACTACAAATCATCACTGGAAAGTCTCAGAGCCAACGGAAACCCGTTGTTGATTAAGTACCTGAGAACTGAGATTGATCACCGCAATGTGACGAATCTGTTCAGGGCACTCCGTCAAGGAATGCCTTCCGAGCAGCGCTCTTCACTAATGTTGCCGGGTGGTAAACTCGACGCGACCAGCCTGAGGCAAGCCGCCCAGGCAGACGATCAATCGACTTTGCTTGAGGTTCTGAAGCGCGCTAACGGTTTCGACGATACTGGCTTCGAAGAGGCTCTGGAAGAGTCTCAGTCGACCGGTTCGCTCGACCCGATTGTTACTCTGCTAGAGTCGCAGAAGGCGGCTTTTGCGAGGAAGATGGCGCTGCTCAATCCGGTCTCAGCTTTCCCAGTGATTTACTATATTGAGAGCAAGGTTAGCGAGGTCCGCAACCTGCGCCTAATCGTTAGGGGCAAGGCGGCTGGACTCTCTAACGAGGTTCTCGAAGCACACGTATTGCTATGAGGTGAAATGATGGAGATCGCAGTAGTCGGAACCCCGGAATTCACCCTTGGATTCCAGCTTGCGGGCATCACCCGCATCCTGAATCCAACAAATGATGAGGAGATGCAGAGTGATTTGCGTGAACTCCTCAATGATTCTGATGTCGGTATCGTCGTGATTGACGCAGCCGACCTCGGAAGCTTACCGGAACGGCTCAAGCTGAGCCTTTCGGAAAGCATCTCCCCAACGTTCCTCGGTATTGGTACTGAGCAGGACAACACATTGAGGGAGCAGATTAAGAGCGCCATTGGCGTTGATCTATGGAAGAAATGATTCACAGAATAGGAAGTGACATGATGAGTGAAGAAGGAAGGATCTACAGGATTTCTGGTCCTGTTGTGACAGCTGTTGGACTGAGTGCTAGAATGTATGACGTGGTAAGAGTCGGTGACGAAGGCCTGATGGGCGAAGTCATTGAGTTGCACGGCGACAAAGCGGTCATCCAAGTGTACGAAGACACCTCGGGCGTACGCCCAGGTGAGCCGGTGACCAATACAGGTCAGACCTTGGCGGTTCAGTTGGGTCCAGGTCTGCTTACGCAGATCTACGACGGAATCCAGCGACCACTGCCAGTTTTGCAAGAGACCATGGGTACTTTCATCACCCGTGGTGTTGACGCGGACGGACTTGATCAGGAGAAAAAGTGGGACTTCGTTGCCACTGCCAACAAGGGTGACGAGGTCGATGGCGGTAGCGTAATCGGTACTGTTCAGGAGACTGAGACAATCGTCCACAAGGTGATGGTGCCTCCGGGTACATCTGGCAAGATTAAGACGATCAAGAGCGGTTCGTTCACCGTCTCTGAGACCGTTTGTACCTTGGACGATGGAACCGAGGTTGCTATGATGCAGCGCTGGCCTGTGCGAGCCCCACGCCCGTTCAAACAGAAGTACGCTCCAGACACTCCTCTGGTTACGGGAATGAGGATTCTAGACTTCCTTTTCCCTCTAGCTAAGGGTGGTGCCGCTGGTATCCCTGGTCCGTTCGGATCAGGCAAGACCGTCACCCAGCAGTCGCTGGCGAAGTATTCTGACGCACAGATTGTGGTTTACATCGGATGTGGTGAGCGTGGTAACGAGATGACAGAGGTTCTCGATGAGTTCCCCCATCTAATTGACCCGAATACTGGAAAGCCACTGATGAACAGAACCGTCATGATAGCCAACACTTCGAACATGCCTGTAGCTGCTCGTGAGGCGAGTGTTTACACCGGAATCACCATCGCTGAGTATTTCCGAGACATGGGCTACGATGTTGCTCTCATGGCGGATTCGACTAGCCGATGGGCGGAAGCGATGCGTGAGATATCCAGCCGATTGGAAGAGATGCCCGGTGAGGAGGGATACCCTGCTTACCTATCGAGCCGTCTGGCCGAGTTCTACGAGCGAGCCGGTAGGGTCGAGACTCTGGAGGGCGACGACGGTTCGGTCACAGTCATTGGTGCTGTGTCGCCACCAGGTGGTGACATCTCTGAGCCTGTGTCACAAGGAACTCTCAGGATTGTCAAGGTGTTTTGGGGTCTGGACGCAGGTCTTGCGAGGCAGCGTCACTTCCCGGCCATCAACTGGCTGAACTCCTATTCGCTATACCCGCAGTCGCTCGACGACTGGTTTAGGGAGCACATCGCTAGTGACTTCCCCGAGGTAAGAACCGAGATTAGTTCACTACTCCAGGTTGAAGCAGAATTGCAGGAAATCGTCCAACTGGTTGGTTCCGATGCTCTGCCGATAGACCAGCAGTTGACTCTTGAGGTCGCTCGAATGATTCGAGAGTACTTCCTACAGCAGAATGGATTCCACGATGTCGACGCCTCGTCGACAGTTGAGCAGCAGTACAAGATGGCCAAGGCCATCCTGTCTTTCCAAGAGGCAGCCAAGCAGGCGATTGCCGCTGGTGGTGTTCTGGAGGATGTAGTTAACGTACCAGCTAGGACTGAACTAATGCGTGGTCGATTTGAGGAAGGATATATCGACAGAATCGATGGAATGACCGACGAGATGGTCAGTCAAGTGAATGCAGCCGTGGAGGGCAACTGAGGAGGGATTTGAATGGCAGGAAAGGAATATCGAACCATCACAGACGTAAAGGGACCTCTTGTGTTCCTGAACAACACAGAGCCAGTGGCTTTCGGTGAGATTGTACAGCTGAGGATGTCAGATGGCAGTATGAAGAACGGCCAAGTGCTGGACACTAGCGACGACATGGTAGTCGTTCAGGTCTTCGAAGGAACCTCTGGTGTCGACCGACAGACTGGTGTCAAGTTCATGGGAGATGTGTTCAAGCTACCAGTCAGCAAGGACTTGGTCGGTAGGATTCTCGACGGCGCAGGCCGGCCTAGAGACGGTGGCCCAGATATCGTCGCCGAGGCCAATGCAGACATCATTGGTGCTGCAATTAACCCGTACGCTCGTCAGAGCCCGCACGACTTTATTCAGACCGGAGTCAGCGCTATCGACTGCTGTACCACGCTAGTTCGTGGCCAGAAGCTACCGATCTTCAGCGCGTCAGGTCTCCCGCACAACGACATCGCACTGCAAATCGCTCGCCAGGCAAAGTTGTCTGGCACGGACGAGCAGTTCATCGTCGTGTTCTGCGCTATGGGAATCACCGCGGAGGAGTACAACTTCTTCCGAAGTGACTTGGAGCGCAC
>CAXFCF010000122.1:0-4359 GCA_964000875.1 uncultured Candidatus Poseidoniales archaeon | reverse complement strand
ACCATCAACTTTCGATGGTGATTGAGGATGCCAACGGAATTCACACAATAGACGAGGTGATTGTCTATCTCGCATCTCCATCGGCCGCTCCTCTCGGAAAGATACACATCGATCCAAGGGAGGGAACAGCTACTTCCTCGGAAGGAACCTATGTTAGCGTAGGAGATGTTACAGTCACAGAGATTGATGCGACTGCAAGTCGGTTAACGCTCAACTTCGCACTCGATTGGGACTTCCCTCAGCAAATGGCATCCAGCTGGATGATGCCTGCCATACATATCATCGACGACACCCAAACGGTGGCGACCGTAAACAACATCGGATCGATGAGGTGGAAATTGGACGGAGAACTGACAACATCTGTCGACATGATGTACGATATGACCGAGCCCTTCTCTTCGCCTAACGCTACCAAACTGTACCTCGGGAAGGGTGACATCTTCGCTATCTCAGGAGAGGTGATCTACGCTAACTCAGGTGCCCCCATGGTTGAGATCCCAGATGGCCTAAGAGTTCTCGCAGAGATGACTGCAAACTCAATCACCGAATCTACAGAAGTGGAACTCATAGGTGCCGAATTTAACGCCAGTATGAGCATACCCGTAGGTTATCCTTCCACCAACGACCTACCGGTCATTCTGACGGTCACGGGCATCCCTGGCTCAGTAACCTCGGCAATCAACACGGACATACACCTCACACTCGATAGCACGCCACCCGTTGCAGAGTTCCCACCAGGGGTGCTCGCATCGATAGAGACCGATAGGATGAGTTCACTAGATGTTCGAATCAATGTCCTTGAAGCAGGAGGGATGCCAGAAGAGCCGCTGACCATGAAGTGGGTCTACATGAGGGGCGGACTCACCATCCCCGGAAGTGACGACCAAGGGGATTTGGATTTCAAGAGCCACCTCGGTGACACTTGGACATTCGCAGCCGAAATCGATTTCACTCCCTTAGAGTCATTGACATTGGTCGAAGGAGACCAGATTGCAATATGGTTGGAGGGGACTGACCTCGCCGGCAACGAGTTGTTTGGAGAAGGTACTGTGGATAATCCAAGGGCACCTCAAATCATCATCAGGGTATTCCAGCCGGAACTTTTCAAAGTAGAGATTGATAATCTGGAGCCTTCGATAGGCGCAAATGTGTACATCCAAGCAACCATCCAAAACCAAGGTACTACGATGGGAGATGTCAATGTCACTCTGGTTGAGGAACTCGAAGATGGAAGCCTACAGGCATACGATTCTCATGAGATACTCGGACTGGGTCCGATGCAGAAGCGAACCGTAGCCTTCACCTGGGAGGCGTGGGACTCTGGACAGCCAGATTTGTACATCATGTGGGATGATGACCAAACACGCCTCACCCTACTGCCAGAACAGATTAAGGTCGCCGAAGAAGAAGAAACTGGAGGTTTTCTTGGATCGGGTGGTAGTTCTACCGCACTCATCCTAGGGCTTCTTGCAATCATTGCTACTGGTGTCGTGATAGCAGTACTCGCGATCATGCTTCGACAGCGTGAGGAATGGGACGATGAAGAAGAGTGGGAGGATGCGGAGGAGATTGCTACGAAAATGCTCGACACCCCCGATCAACCTACTCCTGAAGCTGAAACCCAACAGGCCAGCATCCCATCGGACGCACCTCTACCTGAGCAAGCACCGCCCAAGGAAGATGAGGACGAGTGGATGGAGAAGGCGAAGGAACTCCTTCCTGACTGGCCAGATAGCGCATTGTACAACTATCGGCAGAACGGATGGACGGTTGAACAACTCGTCGAGTGGAAGGAACAGAATTCAGAGTGAAACATTCAATCGCGCGAAAATGATTGAAAATGCAATGTTTGAGACTTAATTGCGCGCGTAATTGATTCCAAATTAGACGCGACGTCCCGCGCGACAACGGTTTCACTGCCGCGAATGGCTCTCAGTTTCGAAATACGCGCGGCGGTTTCTTGCAAACATCAAACATTATATGCTGGCGCGAATGGCTGGTCTTGCCGAGGGAGAAATCCCTCAGGGGATGCGCACTTGGTAACGAAGGACATGACTCAACGGCACACTGTGATAACAGGCGAAATGGTTCAACTACAGGAAGATGTAGAGGAATTGAGGAAACTAGTGAATACACTCCTCACCATAATCATGGAAGAGGCAGACGGGGTTCAGTCGGGCGCAGCACCGACGATTCCTAATCAGCCACGCCATGGATACTGCATGTGATGGCAGTTGGTTGTATGAACCGCTGTGCGGTCGCTTTGCTTATCTGCGGGATTCTTCTTTCCGCGATTATTGCCCAAAGAGAAATAACAGGGGATTCACCATTCATAGGCGAAAAATGTGAGAGACCTTCGGTTGCTGGATTAGCACTATCTTTCGACGATACCATCTACCTCCCTACATGGTATGAATCGCGACCGATTTTCAAGGAACATGGTATCAAGGCAACATTCTTTCTAAACGGAGTAGAGAGATTCAACGAATCACAGTGGGAGATGGTCGATCACCTCGTTGAAGACGGCCATGAAATAGGATATCATGGTACGAACCATACTTCTGCTCTTGAATCGCTTGCAGAGAACGGTGATGCTGTCACCTATCGAATCACCGAAGTAGATAGGGGACTAAGTCTCATGAAAGAGAGAGGCTATGTTGTAGATTCTTTCGCCTACCCATTCGGAGCTAGATCCATAGAAACTGATGAACCGCTCAAGGATAACTTCAGCGTCCTAAGAGAAGTCGGAGGGAACAAACCAGGCTCTAACCACTGGCTCGCAAAGTGCGAGGATGGAGGAGTGTTCGGAGCCATTAGTTTAGACACCAAACATGGAAACGCAAATTGGGTGGAAAATACGGTCGATGATGCCAAAATGAACGACGCAACCCTAGTCCTATACGCCCACGGGATCGATGAAGGAGGTTACCACTGTAATTCTGAAGATTTGATTGCCATAGCAGAAGAGGCAGAGGCTAACGGTTTACCTTTTCTAACCATGAGTGAGCTTGGTAGATAATCAGTATTCGACGGGTTCAGAATCTTGATAGCGCCACATGTACCATGTTGCCACAGTTCTCCAAGGCCTCCAGAGTTCTGCTTGTTTGAGCAACTCTTGCTTTGACATCTCTGCCGAACCGTTGTACAATTTCTCGATACCCCGCACCACCCCTATATCTCCGATAGGAAAGATATCTTGCTTTAGGAAGGTGAAGATGAGAATCATGTCAACAGTCCATGGGCCAATTCCCTTCAGCTCTAAGAGCCTCTCCCTGACCTCTTTTTCAGGCATAGAAAACCAATCCAGCACACCATATTCGCCGGTAAATGCTTCAGCCAATCCAAACAGGTATTTCGTCTTGGATGACGAAAGTCCACAGCTCTTCAATTCATTGAAATCACAAGCAGATATCGAATCCGGACATGGATCTTGACCCAAGTAATCCACAATCCTGAGCCAAATTGATTCTGCCGCCTTAGAGGAAATCTGTTGACCCACGATAGAACGACACAAGGTGTAGAATAGGTCACCTCTGGAAGAGAGGGATTCCCCGTGATATCTCGCAATAATATCCGCTAGTATCGGATCCTTGGAAGAGATTTCTTCAATCGCCACTTGCCAGTACTCAGGCACTTGCTCAGGTAGCAGGCAATCACCCCTTTATGACAGTAAATGGACGCATCCTAGCAACCGGCCTTGCCAATCCCGCCCTGTCTGTAAGATCGATTACCTCGTCCACATCCTTGTATGCCTCAGGTGCTTCTTCTGAAAGAACATTAGGGGTCTTCGCATGAACATCAACACCACTGTTCCTCAATCTGGAAAGCAACTCAGAACCATCGACATGCTTCCTTGCAGCAGTACGAGATAAACGCCTCCCTGCGCCGTGACACGAAGACGAGAAAGCACGGTTCCCACCGCTCTTTGGACCAGCTAGCACCCATGAAGCGGTTCCCATGTCACCTGGAACCAAAACAGGTTGGCCGACACCCCCGAAACGAGAAGCTAATTCAGGGTCATCCCCACCCAGTGCACGTGTCGCACCTTTTCTGTGAACTAAGCAATTACAAGACTTGCCATGGACAACATGGGACTCTACCTTAGCGATGTTATGGCATACATCGTAGACTACCTTGACTCCCGCATCGTCTGTACCAAGGAACGAAGAGAACGACTCTCGTAGTCTATGTGTCAGGGCAGAACGATTAGCGAAGGCAAAGTTTCCAGCCGCCTGCATGTCATCGAAGTATGCTTTCCCCATCTTGGAATGGAACGGTGCCGCTGCCAGTTGGCGATCTGGCAGGTTAATTCCCCACTCCTCGGAGTACCAACCATTACCATGTGATCGATAGTTGCTC
>CAXFCF010000121.1:0-4374 GCA_964000875.1 uncultured Candidatus Poseidoniales archaeon | reverse complement strand
TCACTCGATCAGCAAATTACAGATCTCCAAGGTGTTGACGAATTACTTTCCGAATCTACCACCGGAGCTGTTGCGTTGTTGGCTGTTGTCCTTGCCCTAGCTCTTTACCTCCCGCGCGCGGGTACCATGGAGAAATTGCTCAAACCAGCGACATCGAGTGTAGCGATGTTATTCGCTGCGATTTGGATGTCGATGAGTTCTGATATGACATTCCTACATCTGGCTGTGGCGATGGCATTGTTCGTCATATCCGGAGGTTGGTTGGCAGCCCAGGGTGAGATTCGTTCTGAGTTGAAGGCAGTGGGTAAGCGAGATGCACGACGTGAGAGGATAGAGAGAATGGCTGAAATCCAAAATCTGCTAAAGGTAGAGGCTCCGGAGCAGGCGGCTACCAAGTTACTTGGATTGGAGCGTTCGTTGCTTCCCGAGGCGACTGGTACATCATCGTCTTCATCCGAGGTTTCGAGCACTACAGCTCTGACCACACCAGGTCAGTCGGCAGTTGGTACTGCAGAGAAGAGAGTATACCACTTTGATTCGGAGGAGACTGCTTCGTTGGCTCAGGAAGGAGACAAGATCCAGGTAGAGGCAATGTCGCAGGCAGTGTCGGTAGGAGAGGTCAAGACGGTTGCTCCTGAGTTGTACATGCACGCCGAGCGCATGAGGAAGAAGGCGAAGCGCCGAGGACAACTTTCCACAGAGGAGATTCTCTATGGTGACATACATCACAAACCGGTCATCGTCCAAGCTTTCATCGCTGGCCTCATCGTATTCGGACTCTATCTAGTATGGCAATCTGGTTCAGCCACTCCTGGGATACTGGTGGCTGTCGGTGCGGTTAGCTTGATGCTGATAGGAATATCACGTTGGAGAGCGAGCACTAACAATCTGACATTACCCGATATGTTTGGGATGGAGACTCCGTTCGTGGCCACTGTTGCTGGCTTGACAATTCTTCAGGTAGTGGGTAGGTTGGCGCCTGGTGCGACAATGTCGAACCAACTAGACTTCGGCATTCTCGCCATCGTATTGCTTCTCATAGTTGGCATGTCGCTAACCGGGCGCAAAGATTTCGTTCATAGAATCCCATCGACGATTGAGTGGTTGGTTGGCGCACTACTGATATCACGATTCGCAGGAGCAGTGGTCGCTGGGACGATGCCTCTCCCAGTGCTAACTGATCCATTCACTCTTCCTTCTGGTTCCACGACCTTGGTCTATACGACACCTTTCTTGATGGTTGAATCATTACTACTTCTGTGTGTGGTTGGTTGGGATTGGATTGAAGGAGTGCGCCGTAAGGCAGGGCTGCCTGATTTCCATGGAGCAGCCGGAAGGGGCGGCTGGGTTCTCATGGTATCCCTTCTCTCCATAGGGCCAGTCGCATTGGTCGCCATCATTCTAGGATTACGCCGTGGTATACAATGGAGCCAACCTGCTGCAGTGGGTATAGGTGTCATAGCGATAGTCGTCGCGACTTTGGCGTTGTCCTCATGGATTGAACCAATTGAAGGAACAGCCACTTGGGTTATGATTTCCCTCGGCCTGTTTAGTCTCATCAGTTTAGCAGCGACCGTTCCTATGCGAAAGCCTGCTTGGACATCTATATGGGCATGGGACGCACATCTACTGCTTTCGCTCGGTTTGATTCTCTTGTTTGGAGGGATATCCGCTTGGCTCGTCGTTGCTTTCCTCGCTTTATCACTCGCCGTTTGGGTTGCTGGCATTCTTCAACTGCGTCGCTCATTCCGCATATGGGGTGCAGCTGATCTTGTCATTGCCTTGGTATGTGCGGCGATGGCAGCACAAGGCGTCATAGATCCGATGATGGTGCTGATAATGCTAGTAGCCCTAGGTATCGAACTAGGAATAGTGGCTTGGTTGGGTCAGAAGCACGAGGGTCAGTTAGCGATAGATTGAGCCTATGGCTCACACACCATACTTTGATGTGATATGGCATTCACCATCTACATGTGTCAGGCCCTTGGATAAGTGATGAGCCGGAGGATCCTCCCATTCCTCTAGGTCTCAACGAGATGGCAGTTCCACGTGTTGCCATCATCGCATCTCTGGGAACCATAGCCATTCTGCTCTTGTCTACCATTTGGATTGGATATGGTGCCTATGTTTTCCTCGGACAGATGGATGGTGCATTTTCCACCGTAGATGAGAGCACGCTGAAGGAAGACGGCCGCTGGTCTTGGGAGGTGATGATGTTGTTCGACACCTGCGAGCCCAAGGATGACGAGTGGTCGTGGCCCGAAAACCTATCAGCACAGGATGAGCCATTCTGGCTTCCCGGAGAACTCTCCTGTGAATGGCGGCATCAAGGGGTTGGCGACAGGGCAGTGGTTGCAGTCAACAATGCTGGTAACGCTTCTCTATCCCTCGTATTGAGTGTTGAATCTGAATCGGTTAGCATCACTCATCCAAGTTCCAGCATGTTAGATGTAGACCCAGATACAGCTGAATTATTCGCACTACAACTCGACAGCGATGTTGAGGAGGAAACCTTCCTGGTCAAAGTAGCGCATTCCACGGTGGAGGATGCTGTTGTGACTTTGGAGGTTCGATTAGCAGCAGACACTGAGACTCGACCTATTCACTCGTCACCCGGACAGAGAATGGAGGTTCACTACAGCGTCTCCATCTACGACACTGGTGAAAATTTGGATGAAGGTGATCTTCCTGCGACTGCGGGAGAGGATCCCATGTGTGACACAGGAGCTCCTTGGCTCTGCTACATCAAGGGATTTGGATGGGGTTTAGTTGGTCTTGATGTTGGAATCGATAGAGGTGTGTTGGGTACTTCCATGACTCACAATGTGCTCCTTCCTCCTGAACTAGCATACAAGGACAGACCCGATAGAGAACCCGCCAACAACCAGTGGTTGTTGTTCGAGTTGACTATCAATCGCTTGTACATATGATTCCGAAAGCGGGATAATACCGTCATGTGTCCTGTGTGTGAGTACCATGGTCTCACACACGGTTCTTCCCCTCTCCGCTGAGGTGTTGGGATTCGCTGAGGTCATCGCTCCTCGCCTTGACATGGATGGAGAAGGAATAGGCCTTCCACCACTGTTTCAGAGCAAGAGGATGCGTCGTCTTTCCACTCCATGGGAGGTATGCAAGACGCGTGCGGAACAGTTAGCTGCACGTAAGTTACCAGATGGCTTGGTTCTCGATCCGGCTTGTGGTTCTGGTATGCAGTTGTATGCATACTGCCTCGCATTGGGTAGAGGGGGTCTCGGTATAGAGTTGGATTCCGATTCTGCGGTTCTCTCCGCAGCAAACGGTCGCCTCGTTGCAGAGGCATTCGGAGGCGATTGGGTCGATGGTACAGAGGTTCTCGTGGGGGATGGTACTGACTCAGCGGGGGCTATGGCTGCCACCGAAATAGAAGGCAGATGCATATCTGTGCTACATGTCGATCCGGCGCGTCCTCCTGATGCCCAGCGTCATGCTCTCAATGAAATGCAACCACCAATCGACACACTGGTGGATGCGTGGTCTCCTCACATGGTTTCTGGAAGGCATGGTCCAGCGTTTGTCATCGATCTCTCACCACGTCTTCTCCCGGAACAACAGAAGGAAGTAGAGAATATCCTCACATCTCGCTGGCCAGACTCGCCAATCACTTGGGAATGGGTTTCTACGGGTAGAGGGAGGATCGACCGACTTACCATATGGTTCGGAGGAGCAGCGGATCCAGGAACTCCAGCTCGAATGTTGAGGCTATTACCAAATGGCACAGTCGTGAGCTTCGCAGGAAGGGCTTCAGAACCAAAGCCGGCAAAATCGTCTTCACCGAAGGAAGGTCACTGGTTGACCCTAGTTGACACTGCCTTGCTGTCATCGGGATTACAGGGTCAGTGGCTTAGAGAGGCGTTCCCAGATGACTCACCGAGGGAATGGGTATGTGTCGATGGACGTCGACCCATGTTGCTTTCCGATGCTCCTCCCGATATCGCTAACCCCCTCGTCTCGGCGTTTATCTCTTCAACTGGTGAGATTAAGTCGAGGTTGAAGGTAGAACCTACTATGGCCAACCTTGCTCCTATGTTGGTTACAGCGAGGTCTGCTTACCTCAGTCGCTTGACATTACGTTGCAAGATGGATCCTTCAGAGCAACCCGTGTTGCAGAGTGAGTTGGATAAGGGGTTGCGTTCCCATCCAAGAGGCAACCCCGGGTTCCTTACAGAGGTCAACACGCCTTCAGGGGTTGCTTGGTTTGTATGCAAAGAACCCAATCAGACTCAATGAACGGGTTAGCGACCCCTTCGGGGTCAACCCTGCGAGTTAAATAGAGGGGGCAGTTCGGCAGGTCGCTGCACTGCAGCCACCGGACTACCGGTGAACACGGGGGGACCG
>CAXFCF010000120.1:0-4378 GCA_964000875.1 uncultured Candidatus Poseidoniales archaeon | reverse complement strand
CTTCCGGAAGTTGGCCGAACGCAGCGACAGGGATGCTGATATCTTGGCCGACCTTGAGAAGGCGGCTGCATCATCCTCTCTCGTAGAGGCCATTCGATCTTGGTTGGTAAGGACGCCAATCCAGGGTTCGATGGCTGGTGACGCCGGTGACGAGGAGGCCGTCCAGAATTTTGTTGACGATTACCTCTCTTGTCAAGCGAAATTAGCCGACGCAGCCATCGGCAGGTTGGCTGCACAAGGTGTCCAAGACATGTCTGCAGTTCAGGGGCGCTTCGATGCAGCCGCTGCAGGAGCACGTGAGTTCCTGATGCCCGATGGCAAGGTCGACAGAGCGCGCGCTGGATTGCTGTTCATTGAATCATATCGCGAGTTGCCGTTGCTCGCGTGGCCTCGCACGCTCGTCGACGCGGTGGTTGAGTTAGAGGAGTCAATGCTCCTCTGGCGCAACGCGCACGCGAGGATGGTCGAGCGAATCATCGGTAGGCGCGTAGGTACTGGTGGGTCGTCGGGCGTCGATTACCTTGATGCAACTACAAGATATAGGATCTTCATCGATCTCTGGGCGGTGAGAACCTTGCTCATCAAGAAGGAGGCACTCCCTGAACTCAAGAACCCATCCTTCTACGGCTTCAGCGGTGAAGCGTGACCAGACTTCTTGACAGCGAGTTTCAAATGGCCCCAACCGCGGGTCGGCATCGATGGAAGAGCCGGTCATCTGTGCGATTGCGCGGACGCCTGTGGGGAAGTACCGCGGCGCGCTCCGTGCATACAGTGCGACCCAACTCGGCGCGATGGCCGTCGAGGAACTACTTTCACGCGTTGCAATTGAACCCTCATCAGGAATTGTCGAAGAGGTGTTGATGGGACTTGTACTACAGACAGGTGCTGGTCAGGCACCTGCTAGGCAGGTGGCACTAGGAGCTGGCCTCCCACATTCAACCCCATGTACTACAATCAACAAGGTGTGCGGTTCTAGCCTCAAGGCAGTGATGATGGCTGCTTCAGCGATTAGGGCGGGCGAATACGAAGTCGTGGTAGCCGGTGGCATGGAATCGATGACCAACGCCCCTTATTTTGCTCAAAAGGTAGGGAGGGACGAATACAAGGAAATGCAGAGCGTCATGGTACACGATGGTCTCTGGGATGTCTACAATGATGAGCACATGGGCAACACGGGCGAGACTATCTCAGAAGAGTGTTCGATAAGCCGCAACGATGCTGACTCCTTCTCAGAGAGATCACACCGGTTAGCAAGAGAAGCGTGGGAGGCTGGATGGTTAGAGAAAGAGGCCTTTCCTATCGAAGGCCTAGACAAGGAGGGGAACAAAATGATGTTACTCTCTGACGAAGGCATCCGTAGCGATATCACCTCGAATTCACTGGCCGAGATGCGACCTGCCTTCGCTGCCGATGGCAAGGTTACTGCTGGCAATGCCAGCCAACTCTCCGACGGAGCCTCAGCAATCCTCGTTGCCTCGCGTACGCGCGCAGAGAAGGAAGGGTGGCCGATTCTCGCCAAGGTCGTAGATCAGATTACCTCCGGCCTTGAGCCTGCTAGAGTCATGTCGGCGCCCATACCTGCTGTCAACATGCTGTTGGAACGCAACGACTTGGAAGTAGACGATGTAGACCTGTTCGAGCACAACGAAGCGTTCGCCTCCGCTTCCTGCGCCGTAGCACAGGAGGTTGGGATACCCGAAGAGAAGTTCAATGTCCATGGTGGCGCCGTTTCAATCGGCCACCCATTGGGTGCCACAGGAGCACGTTGCCTGATGACTTTGGTAAACGCCCTCACAAGGACTGGCGGGAAGCGCGGTGTAGTGACCATATGCCTAGGTGGTGGCAACGCAGTGGCGATGCTCGTCGAGACCGAATGAATCAGTCCAAATGTGGGTCGACATCGATTGGAATCAGATGCCTTTCGTACTCCAGAGTAGCAATCTTGAGTGGGTCAAGTACGAAGCGAATGTTCGCTTCCTCAACGCCGTATAGGGACACTAATTCGGCGCGGAACTCTGCACGAAGCACTTCCTCAGTGGCGTACAGCGGTGCACCCATGCTAATCTGCAATGCTCGGGCTCCGATGATTCTGGCCTTCTCAAAGCGGGTGTGGGGTCTCTTTGGCTCTACCATGAATATCACACACAGACTATGTCTGTGGGGCGGCGACCGGCGCCTCTCTCATAAGGGCTACGACGGAAGAATGCTCACTCCTCTTCCTCGATAACGGCTGAAACCCTGCTTCCTCGACGAAATAAAGCGGGCACCGTTTGGGTCATTTGCGAACCCACAACTATTGCACCGATGAAGGCAATCAAGCATGCTTCATTACGGCTGATGAGTGAGGTGCTTCCACTACCGTCCGAGGGTGTCCATATCTCCCCCATACCATCACCTACAGGTCGGCTTGAACCAGGTTCCAATAGTGGCTCCCCAGCTACTCTGACCAAGGTGATTAAACGCTGTACTACACCGCTCTCGATTACTATCTCGACGGAACCGTTGGCAGTCTGATTAACTGCTCCCGATCTGACCACTCCGTCGACTTGGTGCTGGGTTCCAGGGACGGTAACGGAATCGCGAACTACGAGGAAATCAACGACCAAACCCTCACCTATCTCGAAGTCAACCACGATGGAGGCACCTTCGCTGCTCCAACTGTACTGGACTCGCTGCTCCAAGTCTCCCTCCAATTCGTTATCGACGCGTGAAGTAAGCAGATCCCTGAGGTCCTGTGATTGGGTCTCTCCGAGAAGGCTCCAACCGCCATCGACAACAAGCGTGGGATAACCTTGCGCACCATAGCGCGACTTGATATCTGCACTGACATTAGTCGACAGTTCGTCTGGGCTGTCAAGAGATGGATGGTATGAGATTGACATAATCGATGGCCACCATGTATCCAAGGACTCAATCTCCGCCTCTGCACTACGACAGGGGATGCACCATGTCGCTGTATACAACTCAACAAGATGTGGAGCTGCCACAGCTTGGCTAGAGTTGCCATCCTCTCCAAACAATGTTTCTGAAGCGGCTAGGATAGTCGATCCTGCGATAAGCGTTGGATCATCCGACATCCCGTCCTCCTCTGCCACGATAATCGGTGTCATCAGTAGG
The DNA here is from genome assembly GCA_964000875.1 of uncultured Candidatus Poseidoniales archaeon. Lineage (GTDB taxonomy): Archaea > Thermoplasmatota > Poseidoniia > Poseidoniales > Thalassarchaeaceae > MGIIb-Q1. The sequence goes on along the minus strand of CAXFCF010000120.1, from coordinate 1,261 downwards.
GAGACGGCCATCAGGGCGGCGACGATGGACAGGGCACCGGTCGCGCGTCGCATGCCAACCCCTTCGGGAGTTTGTTGATAAGGCACATGGAGAGGGAGGTACCATGGAAGCGCGCAAGGCCTCCTCATACCTCCCCCTCTTGCTCGTGGTTATGGCTCTCATGGTCATAGCGACCGGGGGGTATGTTCGCGTGAGCGACACCGGTGAATCCTGCCCGGACTGGCCGACCTGTTTCGGCACCTGGGGATTCGACATATCCGAAGATGAACAGGAAGAGTGGTACGAAGAGACGGGTGAGTATGATTCCCGAGGTATGAACAAGCGCTACACGACTTTCGAGATCTTCACTGAGTGGATTCATCGTCTGCTGGCAACGCTGTCCGGCATGGTGGTCATCGGCGCTCTGATTGCCGCGTGGAGACAAGGTGAGGCGCTTTCCAAGAGGACGAAGAAAGCTGGCTGGATTGCCCTCGCGCTCATCCTGAGCCAAGGGTTCCTTGGCATGGTTACCGTCGTCCTCGATAACGATACATGGACAGTCGTGTTGCACCTCATGTTTGCATTGGGGTACACCTCGTGGTTGCTCTGGTGGTGGCTCTCTTGGAGAGCGGACTTCGGCGATTTGCCGGATTGGGCGGCAGCCCCCATAGAAGGTCTGCCTGAGAAACGAAAACGCGTGGCCATCGCGTTAGGGCATGTCGTCCCAGTGCTTGTTCTCGGAGTGTGGGTCTCTACTGGCGAAGGTGGAGCATATAACCAGGGTTGCAGCGTCGGTTTCCCCCGTGGCTATCCACTCTGCCAAGGAGAATTAGTCCCTGATATTATGGCAAGCATGGCGGTGATGGCCGCTTGGGTACACCGGTTAGCAGTGGGAATCGTCGCAGTGGTACTGGGATTCGGGTTATGGAAACTACACGGGGCAGGTGATTCCGATACCATCTACCAACTCTACGGTCTGGCCTCTCTGGCCTATCTAGTCAACATGGCTCTTGGTGCTCTGTATGTCATCCTTGCCGCCGGAGAGGATGGGTTTCCTGAACACCTCTCACTGATGCACCTACTCTGTGGTGCATCCTGTGTGCTGTTCCTTGCTCTAGCGCTGGTCGTTAGCGAGGTCGCTGGATCGCCTGAAGACGAAGAGGAATGAAACCTGTCCTTAGGACAGGCTGTTTGATATCGAGGACGCATCACCGCCGCCTCACATGGTGGAAGTTGGGCCTGAGTTCGCGGCTCGCGGGCTATTAGGGTCGCTTTTCCGATT
>CAXFCF010000119.1:0-4422 GCA_964000875.1 uncultured Candidatus Poseidoniales archaeon | reverse complement strand
TGAGTGGGAGATTACCGATCCGCGACAAGAGCCGTTGGAAGTCGGTGGCTTCTCGGCAGTCGACTGCCAGATGTGGCAGGTCGGCGTGACCAAAGTCAGGGCAACAGTAACCTCACAGGAAGGTCAGACGACTAACGGTGCAGTCAATGTCGTTCGAATCCCACCATCCGGAAACGCAAGTCAAGAGGTCATCAACGCCTCAGGTCCAGAGAACATGTGGCCGGAGCGTTCGGCCGGTGAAGAATACCAGACGACCCCATTCTTCGGGGAGTCGTCCCTAGTCGCTCAGATTCTCGTCTTCTTCGTCAGCGGTTCCATCGCTCTCCTACTCGGGCTACTTGGTGGCTCCTTCTGGATACGTGGTGCCCGAATCGACGAGGAGTATGTGGCCACCCTAGAGCCTGGCTTTGAGCCAGAAACTGACGGATTGCCATCGTATGTAGACCCGAGTGGAATCTACTGGCGTCAGCATCCCGATGGCAATGTCGATTGGTTCGACACGGTATCAGCACAGTGGGTACCTTACGAAGAGGTCTGAGAACAGTGTCCGAGGAAGAGCCTCGCTCACTGTGGAAGCTGATTGGCCTCGGCTCGTTCATCCCAAGCCTATGCTGCTTCCCGAGCATCGTGTGGGTACTTTTCGCTGGCTCTTCGTCAATTGCTGCTGCTGACCAACTCTCAAACGACCTCTACTACGGGCCTGTCAGGCCGATTCTCTATGTCGTCTCGGCCGTGATGCTGGTTGCTGGCCTCGTTATCCACTTCCGTTCACATGGAATCTGTACCCTTGAGCAAGCACAGAGGGATAGAAGGAAGGTGGTGAATACGACTTTGGCAGTTTTCACAACAGTGATAGTAATCTATCTTGTATGGAACTATGTTGTCCTCGAGATATTGGGAATCGCCCTCGGCCTCCCATGGGAAGAGAGCGCTTTCTGGAATTGATTACAGATTTATGAAGACCAGAACAGGGTCTCCTGACTCGACGGATAGTTCCACATCTCCTTCGGCAAAGTTCGAGAGTCCTCGGCTGGAAAAGCCCAATTCGTAACCGTCCAACTCCCATTTACAGTCTCTTAGGCTCACCTTTGAGGTTCCTGACGAGAAGAGAGAGAACTCGCCAAACGAACTGAAAGTTCCAGGCGCACCCTCGACGAAGCGGAAGACGAAGGTGTCGTCGAGGTGACAGCCTACCTCCATTCCCTGATCTGCGGCTGCTAGGGCGGCAAGGGCAGCGAGCGAGTGATCAGGTCTGCCGGCAGAGATGGCTGTAACCACAATCGAGTCCCAACCTCGTTCGTGACAGAGGTCGAGTGCTTTGGCGAGGTCGGAGTCCTGCTGCTGTTCTAGTTGAACGATTTCGACAGAGTTGTCTCTTGCCCATTCAAGGTCTTGTTTTGTTATCGAATCCATGTCTCCTACCAGTAGGTCAGGGTGTTTGTTGATGGTTCGCAGGTGACGCATGCCACCATCTGTGACCACTACCCTGTCTACCGATTCAAGAGCCAGATTTAGGTCTGAAGAACTGGGTAGTTCGCCTCCTCCGACGATGAGAGTGACGCTTTCCTCCATGTATGTCGGCATCGGGTGCCGGCTCATTCGTTTTGGGGTATGGGCGTTCCAACATCTATCGGCTACCCTTTTACAGCCCCCACGTCTCCCTCGACCCCATGGGGGTCGAGCGAATCCAATCAAAGGATGTATTCTCGAGCCTATTCCTGGCCATCTTGATGTTAGTCTCAGTGACCTCGCCGCTCACCTTCCCAAGCGGAGCCGGGGATGAACTAGATGAGGTCACGGTAAGATACCGGGGTACAGATTTCGAGACCGGCCATGGCGAGCAGTTTGCCGACTCCAACCACACAATCAATGACATCGACTACATTGTCAACCCCACACGACTCATAGATGGGTGGCAGGAAACCCTGATTGAGAATGACTCCACTTTCTATCATGTTGATGTCGCTCGTGACGACCGTGGTAGGGCGAGAGCCTGTTTAGCGGAGGACGGAGGTGGCCTCTGGGTCGCAAGACTGGAATTCGGTGGAGGCACCAGCTTAGTCGAGATAGAGGATGGTGGAGCCGGACACGGAGATGCTTGCTCAGTAGCTATCGATGTACGTGAACGCCTACACATCGCCTACAAGGACGAGAATGGCAACTTACGAATCGCCTACGAGGTCAACGACAACAACGACGCTTGGAATGAGAGAACCATCGAGAACGAGAGCGAGGTTCTGAGGGTGGACATGCTCTTGGATTCAGAGGGATACGAGAAGGTTCTTTGGATGGATATAGACGGTAACATGTATCTCTCAACCTACTGGACTTGGTGGACCCATACACCCATTTTGGAAGGTTTCCCAGTTAGTCCGAACTACGATGTAGAGATAGATTCTGACGGTGATATCCACCTGTTTTACCGCGACAATGACACTCAGGCACTGATTCACTCAGAGATGACCGACACGGGTTGGACTAACATAATCGTGGATGGCTTGGATACTGATCTCATCACCATGTATGGCCAAGACACAGATGGTTTGGCTAGCCTCTCCATTGCTCTAGATGAAGCGGCGAACAAGGTGCAGTACGCATACTCCACTGGTGCTCCCGAAGCTCCACAGACAATTTTGGTCATGGATTTGCGGGGAGACGAGGGAGGACGAATTGATACCGCTCTCTCACAACTCGTAAGCGGTGATGAGAACGAGGGCTACGCCACAAACTCGGTCAGCGATCTCGATTTGGACTGTGACGGCTACGACGATTTGGTCGTCAACCATCCCGGTGCCAACGGTTCTACGGGTGCAGTGGATGTCTACTTTGGTAGTTTGACAGGAGTTTCTTCTTCAAACATGATGAGTATCAATGGTTCGGAAATGGGGAACGAGTTCGGCTCCTCGGTAGCCAATGCAGGTGATGTCAACGGAGATGGTTGCGAGGATCTCGTAGTTGGAGCGCGTGGTCAGAACAACACGAATGGTCTTCCAACGGGTACGGCACACTTGTTCTATGGTGGAGATCGTAACATCACTAACAGCGACTGGAGCGCATCGGGTGAGTGGCGTGACGACTACTTCGGCTCGAATGTGATTGGTGTTGGCGACATAAACAACGATTCATTCGATGACATCCTTGTCGCTGCCTCAGGTTTCGAAAATTCAGGTGGAGAGGGCAAGGTGTACCTCTTCCTCGGCTCCGCTACAGGTCCTGGTGCCGAGGATGATTGGGCTAGGCGTGGCCTCTGGCAGGATGTTGTACATGGTCATTCGATGGCGGCTGTCGGTGATGTTAACGGAGACGGATACGACGACTTCGCAGTAGGTGCGTCTGGCACATTCTCCGACTTGACCGGCAACGGGCGTGTAACTCTCTACTTGGGTTCGTCCAATGGAGTTCCACAGCATGACAACGAATGGACAACCTTCACCACTAATACTCTGCTGGGTTACTCGATAGCGGGTCTTGGCGATTTGAACAATGATGGTTACGATGACTTCGCGTTTGGCGAGCCTCTCTACGACACTTCCGCAAAGGGTAGGGTGCAGGTCGTGTTGGGAGACTCAAACGGAGCCGCGGACACTCCGGCGATGGAGATTGTTGGTGACCAGAGCGGCCAATTATTCGGAGCCGCGATTACAGCGTTCGGCGATCTCAACGATGATGGCATCAACGAGGTAGCGATATCATCTGTTGGGCTCGGTAACTCACCTGGCTTCGTTGAGTACTACTTCGGCGACACCTCAGCCTACCTTCGCAAAGGTGCCAGCCCATTGTTGGCTGAAGGAGGAGTGAACGGACAGCACCTTGGCATACTTCTCACAAGTGGTGGTGACTTCGACTCCGACGGCCTTGCAGAGATTTTGATTACATCTTTGGACAGTGATGTCAATGGTAACTCCGGTGCATTTGTCTACAGTCTTGAGAAACGTAACTCCAGAACCGAATTACTGGCCTACAATGGAACCGATATTGACTTGCAATTGGATGAGCAGGGTCGCTTCCACCTCCTTTTGGAGGATCCACAAACCAACCACGCTTGGCTCCACCTAGAGCGTCCCGACCTTAGATTGGATCCAGATTCAGATTGGGAAGAGAGAGGCGTATCGGGTGCAGACGCATCGTTCACTGTGACTAGGTCTGGCAAGGCGATAGTCTTCGACACCGATCTGAAGTTCACTGAGCAGTGGGGTGCGGTCGCAATGACCCATGAACACGCTCTGGTGACAAATCAACGAGCGAATCTGGACCTCATACTGGATGGTGACATGGAGAAAGTGGTGGGTACTTTCTTCTCCAATGCTACGGCGAGTGATGTAAAGTCGATTGACGAGACAGTGTCGGGTTTTGTCGAGAGTCACTGGGTCAACAACGCGAGCCTAGTCATGGCGCTATCACATACTCAGGTGGTCGTTGCAG
>CAXFCF010000118.1:0-4486 GCA_964000875.1 uncultured Candidatus Poseidoniales archaeon | reverse complement strand
GCGTTGAGAGTGCGGTGTTTGCAGTAGTAGACGAGCAGAAGACTGGTGAAGAGATTCCGTTGATGCTCAATGGCGACCCGGTCTTAGATCCAGATGGCAATCCTGTTCTTGAGGAGGAGACCTACGCTGACCTTGAATGGTATCCCTATGCTAGAGGTGTGTCGTTCATATTGATGAATGTAGTATTAGCAATGGGCATCTATTTCTTATTCAGAAGGGCGGGAATCATAGGTTCGAAGAACGAACTGATGGATGCTGAAATTGAGTGATGTGGTACGATGTCCTCGTCCAGGACGCCATGGTTCGCTTGGTTGACATTGGGGGCTGCGGTTATTGCGGTCTCAAGTGCAGGTGCAGTCTTCCAACTAATCGATGATGTGCCACCCTTGCTAAGGGCATCTTGGCGCTTGCAGGTGACCTGTTTGGTTCTTCTTCCAGGTTTCATATACCAATTTCGTAGAATGAATATTGAGGATAAGTCATCGTTTGAGAGGTTGGGTGAGAGGCAAGTTGTCCTTTCCCTAATCGCCTCCGGAGTTTGCCTTTGGATTCACTTTGGAAGTTGGGTATGGTCACTGGATCATACATCTTTGACACATAGTCTTCTGTTTGTCACAGCTCACCCTCTGGTAATCGTTGTTGGACTGATAGCTCTTGGAAGACCGATAGGAGGTAAGCAGACTTTGGGTGCTATCGTTGGATTTGTTGGTGCTGCCATCACACTTCTCGGGTTTACCAATGAAGGTGATGTGACTTTGATTGGAGACCTTGCGGCGTTCATCGGAGCGGTGGCGATAGTAGGCTATCTGGTAGTTGGAAGAACACTACGTTCCTGGGTTCCATTGTTCGTATATGCATTCCCTGTGACCCTAGTGGCAGCATTACTTCTGGGTATGTCATCTGTGGTTTTGGAGGGTGCTTCTTTCACAGAATTGCCAAGCAAGACTTCTCTCCTTGGATGGTCTGACTTGGTTTGGCTTCCTGCAGTTGCCTATCTTGCGATTGGTCCTGGATTGGTGGGGCACACTGGAATTAACTCGGTATTGAAGTGGCTTCCTCCAATCGTCATCTCTGTCGCTGTGCTGTTTGAGCCGTTGATTGGCAGCTTATTGGGTTGGTATCTTGGCACAGCAGATGTCCCTGGAGTCTATACTTGGTTGGGTGGTCCTTTCCTCATCGCAGGGGTTATTTTGGTTACCTTAGGGCAAGTAGAATTGGAGGGGTCTGAAGAATGAGTGGCAGAGTTATTTTCGTCACCAACGACGATGGCATAGATGCTCCTGGAATACAAGCATTAGTCAGGAGATTGAGGGGTAACGGGCACATCGTGGTAATTGTGGCTCCGGACAGAGAGCGTTCTGCTTCGACTATGCACATCACTATGCATCGCCCCCTAAGGCTGGTTGAAAGGTCTGATCTCGAAGAGCACTTTGGGGGAGGGGTTGAAACAGGTGAACTTTGGATTTACCAACTCGACGGTTATCCTGCTGATTGTGTCCTTACTGGTCTTGGAGGAGGTCTTCCTGATGATGTGCCTAGTCCATGTCTATGTGTGACGGGTATTAACCGTGGGCCAAACCTCTCTGTGGATGTTCTTCATTCTGGCACCATAGGTTCTGCACGCCAGGCCGCTATTATTGGCCTTCCTTCAATTGCTGCAAGCTACGATACCTTCCAGCCAGAGTCTTTCGACGAGGTTGCAGATGCGACCATCGAGTTAGTCGAGAAAGCGCTCTCGATAGTCTCTGACTCTCCGCCAAACTTTGGTAGAGAGGAAGGTGCACGTACCAATGTTTCAGGTAATGATGCAGATCAGCGTGTACTTGATGGATTCCGCAAGGGAGAGGTATTCCTAAATCTCAATGTCCCAGTAGGGTGGGATGGATCTTTCCAAACCTGTAGACTTGGTTCAAGGTGGTATCGTGATCCAATCGTTTTGTTAGAGGATGGTGACAAGGAGAGGGTACTGAAACTTGGTGCGACATGGATTGAGGATGAGCCAATAGAGGATGGTGACTCATATGTCAAGTTCTCTGGCGTTGCTGCCGTCTCGGCCTTATCTACATGGCCAGCAACCCATCCCTTGTCAATTGGTGAGAATAACTTGAGAGATGTCGTTTCTGGCGAGGGTCTGCCTCGTTGGATGGGCTAGTCTTGATTTGAACTATCCAAGAGATGATGTACAACTCCAATAGCCATGTGCCCTTGTAGCCAAACTGAGCCTAGTGTTCTTGATTCACAGCGAGAGGCAAGGATGCATTCCTCTTCATCGGAGAACGGCATGTCGTCCGATAGGTATAGTCCAATCTTTTCCGGTGGCGCCTTAGCAACCTCTTCAAACGAAATCTCGGCATCAGCTGAAAGTACGAACTGAGTCACTCCCTCATTACTCCATTCTTCAAGGGTGGTAGATATGTCGCCACCAGAATGAGTAATTCCTGGGCTTACTTGAGACATTATTCCTATGGCTGGCACTGGTTCCTTCAGCACCTTGGCAATCTGACCCGCAAGAGCTCGTTCATCTGGGTGTAGGTTCTTTACAGTAGAGCCCTGAAAACAGATTCTTCTCGGTAGACCCGGGCCCCCCATTAGGTGGAGGGTTACATGAGAATCTTGACGTATACCATGGGAGAGGAACAAGGCAGAGTTAACAGCCCTTAGTAGTACATCGAGTCTTCCACAAGAGCCCGCCAAGTCGTTCAGGTTGATTTTTCCAGAACTTGGTGCGCGATGTCCAACTAATGCGAACCTTCGCTCCATGTAAGTTCAACCTCACATGGGTATGTCGACATCATCCATGTCTCCCATCATCTGCTTCATTTGCTTCCTCAGACGTCTGTTGCCCCGGACTCCCTTCATCATCTTGCGGGATCGCTTCCACTGAGCTAGCAACTCTCTGACATCCTTCTCTGTCACACCTGATCCACGAGCAATCCTTCGTATCCTCTCTTGCTTCAAGACACCAGGTTCGTTCTTTTCGTGAGAAGTCATGCTATCCATGATTACGCGATAGCGCTCGAGATTCTCCTGCATTTCTTCTTTCTGATTTTTGGACATGTTCCCCATGCCTCCGAACATGCCCATCGGCATGTGGGACAGAATCTTGTCTACTGTGCCTATTTTCGACATCATCTCCATTTGCTTGTACATGTCGTGGAGCGTGAATCGGCCAGACATCAATCGCTCAGCGATTCTGGCAGCTTCTTCGGCATCCATGTCTTCTGGAGTTAGGTCAATCAAGCCACGTATGTCTCCCATGCCGAGTAGTCTGGAAAGGAACCTGTCAGACTCGAACTTCTCAAGGTCAGCAACCTTCTCTCCTTCACCAATGAATACGATGGGGGCACCAGTAGTGGCTACGGCTGATAGCGCACCGCCTCCGCGTGCGGTACCATCCAACTTGGTGACGATTACTCCGGTTACTCCTACTAGGTCGTGAAATGAAGCAGCCACAGGGCCAGCAGCTTGGCCTACTTGGGCATCTATCACGAGGAAACGCTCAGTCGCATCAGCTACAGCATGGATGTCGTCAAGTTCCTTCTGCAGTTCTTTGTCTAGTCTATCCCTGCCTGCCGTGTCAATAATCACTAGGTCGGCTCCACCTACCTTCTCAAGCCCGTTCTTGACGATTGTAAGCGCATCAGTCTCTTCTGGCTCGCCATACACTTCTACGGGAGAGTCGGCTAACAGTTGACTAAGTTGTGCATACGCGCCAGGCCGGTGAACATCGGCCTCTATTACAGCGACCTTCATGTTGTTCTTTCGACGCCACCATTCGGCAAGTTTGGCAGTAGTGGTAGTTTTTCCTTGCCCGTATAGTCCGACCATCAATATCGTTTGATTGTGCGGGGTGATTTCCCTTGGTGCACCTAGCATCCTCACCAATTCGGTGTAAAGGATATTGATTGCATGAGTTTGGAGATTGACCCCCGGCCTCGGCTCTTCCTCTCTCATCCTTGTCTCTAGGCGTTCTGTGATCTCCTTGGTTTGCCTGACATTGAAATCGGCTTCAAGTAGGGCTCTTCGGATGTTACGCACCATCTCTGCGAGCTCGGCTTCGTCGAGTTTCCTCTTGCCTCTAAGTTTCGAGACTGCTCGGAAGATTCCGGACTTCAGACCCTCGAGTGCCATACAACCCCTCAGCGTCGCCGTCATGCCCGGACGGTATGAACCCGACGCTCGGCTTGATATACTCCGGTGACTACTTCATAGCGACTCATTTCGGCAGTGTCGATGGCACTTGGTGTGACTCAGTTACAGGCTCAAGTGCTGATGGTCATCGGCCTCGTCGGTATATTCGTCGGTTGGCGTGGAGGAATGCGCCGGATGGCTGGATTCTACGACATGCCTAGTGCTACCAAATATCTCGCCTATGGGATAGCGATAGGTGCAATCTGTGGATGGATGATCGACGGAATGTTCGTCCAAGTTGTAGCTCAGTTGGCTGCAGTGCCAGTTGAGTCCTTAGGTGTGCTACTACTCATTG
>CAXFCF010000117.1:0-4516 GCA_964000875.1 uncultured Candidatus Poseidoniales archaeon | reverse complement strand
GTATGGGCAGTCCCGGAGGTTCCTGGCAAATCCCCTTCCATGGAATCGACGAGATCTTGAACGCGGCCAATTTTCTTATTGACGGTTATCGAACCGTTGAGGACGGCGAGGCCAGCAGAATCGTAACCTCTGTACTCAAGTCTCCTCAGACCCCCAAGTAAGAGTGGTTGCGCCTGTCGGCCGCCGATGTAACCGAATATTCCGCACATGAGCTTACTCCCCCAAGTCGATTCTAGTCTTACAGACCGGACACTTCACCTGCGTCAGGTCCGGCGTCTTCAACTTGAACTTTGCACCACAGTCACAGGTAACATCCAACTTAGGAGGTGGTGGAAGAACGCCAATCTCTCCTGGAGTAGGAGGGGGAGGAAGATCCACATCAAGATCAGCAGGGGAAGGGGGCGGAGGTAGAGATTCCATCTCCTCGATCTCGATTACCGGTTCGGAAGTGGTTCGAGCCTTCCTTCGTCGACGGCGTGAGCTCTCTTCCTCTACCTCTTGTTCGGGTGGCTCTGTATCAAACTCTTCTGAGGTAGTTTCGACATCCTCCCCTTCTTCATCCATCAGTTCGATGGGGTCATCGTCCTCTTCCTCATCATCATCATCGACATCTATCTCGACCTTCAATGGAGTATTGAGGCGCCGGCGGCGGGAAGCGATTCCAAGCACTGCACCGAGAAGCAGAAGACAACCGAGAACAGCGCCGGCGGAGATTAGATTGAACGCGAGATCAAAGGTTCTCTCGTCAAGTCCAGTCCACAGGCGTAGGTCATCCAAGATGCCTCTGTCGGAAATCACCGGTTCGCGGTCGTCGACGAGCATCCTCGCTCGCCAGTCTCCAGACGGTGAGAGATAGAACAGATGAGTCTCACCTGCAGATTCCGATCTACCAGCCATGACAAATGCTCCGTCTGATATCGGAGTGCCCATTACAGGTGTTTTACCGTCCACCATCGAGTAGACTATCTGGCGGGAATTCGGGCCAACCGAATCGTGGAACAACTGGATTCTATCCTCTGACTCGATGAACTGCAATGTTTCCAATCCAGGAGCAGTAGTGCGAACGAACATCTTGTCAGATGTGGTAGAACCCGATGTGAAAAGAACAAGTTCCGCATCAACTCCCTCACCTTCCCTCCAAGCGCCGACAAGAATGTCCTCACCTTCAGATCCCTCGATCACCACGAAGTCACCTAGACTGGTATCGTCACCAATCGCCAAATCGAACGACCAGTTGCTCTGTCCGAGCCTACCGTGAGCGTAGAAGGTACCGACTCGCTCAACATTGGTAGAGTCGGAACGCATCGCCTGATACATCAGATGAACCCATTCCTCTCCCCAAGCTACGGAAAGCATCCCTTCCGTACGATCGACCGGATCAATATTTTCGATTACACCTAATGTTTGGTTCCAAGAATCCTCTTCATTCGGAGTCTCGGAAGCGAGTATGAATATTGATGTCTCATCGCCATAGGTGCCGTTGGTGAACAGGTTCCTGTGATAGCCTGCAACGAGGGCTCTTCCTGAGTCGAAGTTTATGTCAAGACCCCAATAGTGACCTTCAGCCAACATCAGAGATGGCATCAGGTCAAACTGGAACGGATTTGTGCAGGAAAGATCAACCGTCCCGAAGGTTAACGTCGATTGAGTAACCCCAAAGTCATCCGTGTAACGACGTGTCCAAACGATGTGGCCAGAATCTCCCTCACCCTGTGTAAGTGAGAACTCTCCTGCCCAGTCATCCTCCAGTTCCAAACAAGTTATCAGGTCGTAGTTGGAGCTTACTCGGTGCATCCAGATGCTAGAACCCTCGCCGGTGAACAATAGGTTGTCACCATCTACACCGTAGAAACCGAGGAGAGCATGACCGTCAGACAACTCTAATTTCCTCGCCCCTTGTATCTGAGTCTCATCCACCGCGACGGTGAACTCTAACTCGTTGTTACTCTCGTCAATGTCGTTCTCTCCGTTGAGAGTGACCTTGGCGCGGAACTTCACCTCGCCAGTTTCGAAGCTGCCTGCATAAAGTGAAAATGGCACATCCACATATCCACCTGAAGTAATGAGGTTGAGACTGCGCCCTGAGTCTAGTACCTCCCAACCGATATCAGTCCACATCTCCAGAGAGAATGAGGCGGATGAGGAGGTTCCTGAACCAATGTTCTCTACCCTAACTACGACAGTGAGGTCACTATTCGGATTGGGAACCTCAGGAGTAGTAGTAGCCGAACCAGGACCCATCACCAAATCGATACCTGGTGGACGTTCATCGATTGAGAACTGAATTGACATTCTGTTGTCGTCCTCGTCACTCTCACTGACAGATCCTGTCGAATCTATGACGACCTCCAAGTTATGTGTACCAGTTGTTGTAGGATGGTAACCTAATGAAACAGTCGTGGTCTTAGTGGAGTCCAAACCAGGCACAGATGTTGTCGCGACCTGGTTGCCGTTCTCCAATAGCATGACATCGAACTGCCGAGCGTGGGCGTCACCACTGTTTCTCACATCGAACTTGAGATTTAGATAGGAGTTCGCATAGGCGCTCTGGATGACCATTCCGTGCTCTTCAACGACGATATCGCCTTGCGGATGCAAGTCTGGTGACATCGGTATATTGTCAACTACCACATAGCGCTCGATGGCTGGGCTTATCCACCCGTTTTCACGTACCATTCTAGCAGCGATCACCAAACCACCATCCTCGACCTCGGTCGAATTCCAAGACACCGACCAAGGGTGAGGATCACAGTTTTCTTCATCCAGTTGGAATGTCCGATCGCAAACATAGGGATAACTGCTGCCAGTCACTTCCTTTGCAGTCTGCCATTCTCCTTGATCACCAATTCTGTATTCTATGCGGTCGCCTTCCACCACCTTGAATGTACCACTAATCTCTACTTCACCCGACACCGAACCGTAACCAGTCGGCTCCTCGAGTGTCATCACATTCTCACCTAGACGGTAAGTCTCCACGGCCGCTTCCGACCAGCGACCATTGTTGTCCACACCCCTGAATTCAATTGTGAGGACACCTCCGTCCCACCATAATTCAGGCGTAAGATCAAAGGTCCAATTGTCGACACCTGTGGCATTGACCCACGAGAAAGCTGTGCGGTGATGATCATCAAATAAACCACCGTAAGTTCCGCTCAATCGAACACTCTCTATGGTATTGTTCTCGCTAGTCTTCTCTGCATCAGGTATGGATGCGTTACCACGGAATCTGTAGGTATCTCCTGCCGAGAGCCAAGTACCATCAACGGGAGAATGCGGGTTGACCCAATAGGTTGGATCTTCACCACCGCCTTCGGTCTCTGAGAGAACCATCACAGCGTCTACGCGGCCAAAGCCTTCGCTCTCGTTCCATGATGGGCCACTGGTGCTTGTTAGTTCAGTGGCGGCGACCTCGCTGTAATTCTGAAGGGCGGATTTGACTTCGGAGGGGCCGAAGTCAGGATTGGATTGGAGTATCAGAGCGGCAATCCCTGAAACTACAGGAGTCGACATGCTCGTTCCTGATTGAGATACATAGGAGTCGTCGGCTAGCACGGTTCCCCCACCTATTGGACCGCTAGCCGCGTGTTGAGCCGAGTAGATGCTGGTGCCTGGGGCAATGACATCTGGCTTCAGCTCGTCCCAACTATCACTATCACCGTCATCTTGGCGAGGACCGTAGTTTGAGTAGTCAGCAACGATGTCGTCAGCGCGGGTCACAGTGTCACGATCGTCAGACGCTGCGACTGCGATGCACCTGTCTGCAGAAGCTGGTGCAGCTACATAGTTCGCACCATCATTACCCATAGCACAGACTGGAACAATACCTGCATCCCATGCGTCGTTGACCATTCTAGCCTCGGCGCTTGTGCCATTGTCGCCGGTATCGTCACCAACTGGTGATCGCGCCCTGCCGAAGGACATCGAGATGATGTCGATGCCGCGTGAAGATGCGTTGTTACCCCAATCTGTGTTGACATTGTTAATGGTCCAGTTGATTCCAGATATCGTGTACTGGGTGTTTGATCTACCGACATCGGTGAACACCTTAACATCGACAAGATAGGCACCGGGTGCGATGCCGACATGCTCCCTACTTGAGTCGCCGGTACCTAGTGCGATCCCAGCAACATGGGTACCGTGCCCAGCCGTGTCGTCAGGGTCGACCGAACCGTCAGTCGTCTGGCTGTTGAACGAATCCGTAGAATCGAATCCTGCAACCCACTTCTTGTCGTCATAGGAATCGGCGTCGGAATCAGGATCATCGTTCACATCGTCGAAATCGTTCAGAGAACGGTGCTCGTTGTCGACTCCTGAATCAAGTATGGCAATAACGACGCCATCTCCAGTGAAGCCCATCATGTGAGCCGCAGAGGTGTACTCTTGGGAAAGTCTAGCCTTTACTGCCTTGGAAGCGACTGACATCGCTGGCTCCATGACATTCTGCTGCTCTATGACCACGACCCCCTCTAGGTGGTACAGGTCGAGTAATGCAGACTGAGGTACTCTATCGACGATA
>CAXFCF010000116.1:0-4527 GCA_964000875.1 uncultured Candidatus Poseidoniales archaeon | reverse complement strand
CGAAGCCACCGGTGACATCGAAGGCGGAGGAGGGCAAGGGCCACCGGGTGGTGGACCAGGTGGTAGATCATACGAGTACAACGCTCAGGCATTGGGGGAGTCAGGCCCCCTGTTCGTTGGTCATCAGGTAGAGGATAGGCATCCGATGGTCTTCGACCTAGTATCTACTCTAGCCATTATCTCGGTAGTCTTCTTCGTCTGGGGAAGATTGGATCGCAGATGACTCACAGTAATGGCTGGGACTGCAACCACTTGATGTCAGACACATACAGTTGACGTATATCGTCGAGTCCAAGAATCAACATGGCCAGTCGCTCGAGACCCATTCCCCAAGCGCATACAGGCCATTCGCAGCCGAGCGGTTCAGTAACCTCTGGGCGGAATATTCCGGCTCCGCCAAGCTCCAACCACTTTCCTCTCCACTTCACCTCAACTTCCAGAGATGGTTCAGTGTAAGGGAAGTAGGCGGGGCGAACCCTGACCTAAGGATAACCCATCTTTGTGTAGAACTCCTTCAAGGTGCTGACAAGCATTGGCAGACTCGCTCCCGGCTCCATGATGATACCCTCAATTTGATGGAACTCAGGCAGGTGCGTTCTGTCTATAGACTCCTTGCGGAAGACTCTGCCTACTGCGAATACACGACATGGTTCCTTCGGGTTGTCAGCAAGGTGTTTGACCGTGTTCACTGTTGTGTGGGTTCGGAGCATTCCCTTCTGGGAGATGTCCTCGGAGAACTCCCCTCCCCATCCCGTGCTTCCCGTGTCACCACCGGATTCATGAATCTCAGCCCACTGCTTCATTCGGTCACCTGACAATTCAATCTCAGACGGGTTTTCTAAGTAGAAAGTGTCCTGCATCTCACGCGCTGGGTGGTCTTGAGGAATGAACAGTGAGTCCATGTTCCAACCTGCTGTAGTGACATAGTCCCCCTCGATTTCCGAGAATCCCATTTCTAGGAAGATAGAACGGATCCTCTCGATTAGCGCTTGCATGGGGTGTGAACCGCCAGCCTGTGGAATGGGTGCTGGCAAGGTGACATCGTACGGCTTGTAGTCGGCTTCCCTCCAATCCTCGCCTTGCAGTAGTTCTGGTGTGATGTCAGCGACAACTAGTTTCTCACTGAGTTCGGAAGGAGAAACCTTAGCTCCCTCTTCGCTCAATCGCCACCTCCTAGTTACACGTTCACTGGATACGATTAGCCCCTTCCTCTTGCTGAAAGAAGTAATCATTGTCTCTTCTAGACTTGAGTCAGGAATTCCTTGCTCGCCTCCCTTGGCTATCTTGGCTAGGAAATCTCTACGCATCTCTAAGGTCGCTTCGATTGCTCCGGAGGCCTCTGGGATTACAAACGAACCTTTCTCCAGTGAAACGCCAAGATCCTTCATCAGGCCAACACCGATACCTGCTTCGTGCTTCTCTACGATGCCGGATGCCTGTAGTTCCTTCATCCCGGCGGAATCGCCTGCGTCGCTGAGCCAATCCCATATTCTCTGTTCGATTAGACCCGAGTCGATTGCTCCCTCGCCCTCTGAGCCAAGGGACCAACATGTCGTCCTGTTCTCTTCGATGACTACCAGGCCTTTCTCATCTAGAGTTCCACCTGCTCCCGCGATGTGAGCCTGATCAGTCCATCCACATGCATCGAGCAGCGAGGAGAGTTCCCAAGTGCGCGCTGGCTCTTCCAGCATCGCTGCGAGCATTCTCTTCTCGTTGTTGCTCAGTTCCAGAAGGCTCCCTCACCTTGTTCGACCAGTATTGCTTTCTTGAAGCAATTGGCGCAATTAAGTCTAGACGCCTATTCTTCTTCGGGTTCGTCCCAGAGCATCTTGTCACACCCTGGACAAATGAAAGTCTGTGGTCGAGCACCGTCTTTCATCGTCATCTCCCCACAACCACCACAGAGAATACTAGTTTTAATCGGCTCATCTAAAGTGGTGTCCACTCTGTACATGATGCTCCCCTCTGCCCCTTCGGGGAGAACTCCTGAATCAGGCAACCACTCCCTGATCTGCTTCTCCGACATGCTCCTCGGTTCGTCTATTCGTGCAAGTGCGGCGACGAACAACACCGAACCAGCAATCGCCACTGGTGCTCCTACTACGATATAGGCTGTATCGAGGAAGATGATTCCCGAGCCGATGAGTAGGCAAAGCCAACTGGATATGAACAGGTTGGCTCGACTCATACTCGACATGTTAAGCACCTCACGGATTCACCGCATTCCAAGAGTCGATGAGTATGGTGGCAGTGCGTTCAATTTGGGAGAGTGGGATAGAACAGAGTCCAATCCTGATTCCGCCTGATAGCGGGACGACATAGAGGTGTGATAGGACGGCGTGTTCGGCCAGAGCAACTGGGTCGTCGCAGGGGATGAAGGCGAAGTAACCGTCATCGGAAGGCATCAACGGTACATCGCTTTCATCAAGAATTGCGTTGAATCTCTGGCGTCTATCCCTAAGCATGGACTTCAGTCGGTCTCTCTCAAGAGCCCACTCTGTTGCCTTTGAGGTGCTACCATGGATATCCAGAAGTGTTGCTTGTGGTAATCTTGGAGCGAGTGACCAAGTTCCTCTTCCAGTAACCGCACATACCTCCGTGAGCCGGGTGACATAGTCTTCCGATGGATGTAGGAATACTATAGCACCGCAACGCATGCCGTAGATAGTATGCGATTTGGAAGCTGAGAATCCCCAGCAGATTAACAGATTATCAGGCCAATCAACCCATGAGAACCGCTTGTGGATGGTCTCTGACCAGCCATATGGTTGGTCGGCATATATCGCGTACGCGGTGTCGAGAAACAGCGTGAAGCCGACATCTGGATTGCTGTTGGCTGCGTTGACATAAGCATCTAGCACCAGTTCCCTTCCAGCATCGTCCAAAGATAGACCGGTAGGGTTGTGGGCGGGATCGTTGAGCCAGCCTAGAACTCTGTCTTGACTTGCGGCAAGTTCCGTCAAGGAAATCTCGAGCGCTTCAAAATCTACCTTTGGATGTTGACTCTCTCCTTTGGGCAAGATAGGCCAGAGTTTGGTAGGTAGCCCACATTCGGCTGCCAAGGTGTCGTATGGAGACCAGTGAAGTGTTCTGAATAGGATTGTATCACCTACGGCTAACATCGTACGTGCAGATAGGTACAGCGCGCCCGTTCCGCCGGGCGTTGCAACCGATGAGGTGTGCAGTCCTATGTCGTGTAAACTCGCCAACCGCGGCCCGACCGCTAGCTCTATCGCCAGCCGCTTGAATTCTGGCAGTCCAGCTAGGGGGGCGTAAGCGGCCAGATCGACATCAGATTGGTCTCTCATCATCTCGAGTACGGTAGAGTTGACTGCCAACGAGCCATCATCCTCTAGAAGACTACCTACAGTTCCATTGATTGCATCCTCGCCAAGTGCCTTCGCTTGTTGGTACCTGCCATACCATTCAAAGATGGTATCAGAACCGGTCTTTACTCGACTTTCCTTAGGCAGGAAAGTACTCTCGAGTCGTGCTAGGTCCATCGAAGTCACCGCTCATCGAACACGATATGTAACTTTGAGGTGGGAAGGAGGTAAACAAAACATTCGTGGCTCGGGCTAGGGGACTCTAGAAACAACCATTCTCCTACGGAGAAAGGTTGACTACCTCCACCTATCATCGTCACATCATGCGGGCATCTCCGAGGTCGACACAGGCTCTCTTCCTCGTTCTCCTGATGGCACTCGCACCACTCACCGTCGTACCAACCGCAACAAACCCATCGAATCATCTCCAAGAGGCCGATTCAGCCAACTATTCCGTCATCAATTCGACGCAGACCGTTGCGATATCCACCTACCCGAACGGGGTTTCGAACTCGTTCAAGGTCGATGTACCGGAAGGTGAGGCAATTCGTTCCATGTCCATGGAACTCGCTCCTCAGGCTCTACCCCGTACTGACGGTCATTCGTTTACCACTTCCAGTGACTTCAATCAGTCTGGCGCCAACTCGCAGGGTGTCGACTACAATGGCAGTGGCCTTTCTGTGTCAGCCATAGACGAATATTGGTCGTTCGATAGTTCCTCCAGCCTTCCAACTGGTTGGTCTTCTACCAATTCCTACTACGGCACCATTAACACGATGTCATGTGGAACCAACGGCTCCAGTAGCCGTTCTCTTGTATTGCGTCACGGTACAGTATCAGTGACTTCGAATGTCATCGATCTCTCTTCGCTTTCTCAAGGGATATTGGCGCTATGGATGACTGAAGGCCGATCAGGCTGTGGTGAGGATCCGGATTCAAGCGAACACCTGTATGTCGAATACAAGCGCTCTTCGGGCAGCTGGGGTCAGATAACCTATTACAACGCTGGGCTTGGATATCCCGGTTACACCAATCGAAATGACCAGTTCAACCTGCCAAATGACGCGTTCCACTCAAACTTCCAATTCCGATTCAGGATGCCATATGGTTCCGGTACCTGCTGTGACTGGTGGTTCGTCGATGATGTGCGTTTGACTAAGCCGGGAGGGGCTGGCAACTGGACTTCGCCTGCATTTGGTCA
>CAXFCF010000115.1:0-4536 GCA_964000875.1 uncultured Candidatus Poseidoniales archaeon | reverse complement strand
CAGGAATGTAGAGATCGCAAACGGCAGTGTGTCGAGTAGTGGTGCCTTGCTACTGACCTCACCCTCTCGCTTCAAACCGCGGCGCCTCTTGACAAACGAACCTGCCGAGTCTCCGACCATGCAACCGAAACCCAGTACGCAACCCATCAGAAATGCCGTGCCCCACTCCCCTCCAACAGCGAACCAAGCACCTTCCCACGAACCTAAACCATAGGTACCTAGAGGGTCGATGAATGGCGCCGCTGTGATTGGGTTACCCAAAGCAATCGCGTGGGTTAGCATGCATATCAGTCCGCCACCCAAGGTACCTCCAGCAAGCCCGTTCCAAGTCTTTCCGTCACCCAACATCCTGTTGCCGTCTGAGAGTACCTTGCCACCATCAATCGGTTTGACAGGGATGCCTGTGGCATCGGGAATCCATTTGCCACCCAACATGGCAGCGGTGTTAGCAAGATATCCAGGGAGGTAGAGCCACAGGACAAGCAAAGGGGCGAGGAAGTAATTCTCCCAAGGTAGCAACTCAGTTGACATCACCCCTTGAACAACCAATTCAGCAATTGAACATTGACTTCCTACAGCGTCGGGTTCATGGCTAGAGTCGAGTTGGCGAAGCCATGACGAGACCTGCGATTTGCACCATTGTAGTCCTGACGATGCTCACAATGAGCCTTTCTCACCTGTCTTTCGACGCTGATGCTGCACCACCCACTGACGGAGGCACGGTTACTATCTCTGGCGACGAAGTTTGGCAAGGAGGAACTGTGAATGGACATGTCATCATACCTGAAGGAGCCAGTCTGACCATCGATGACGAACTCTGGCTAGAAAAGGGTAGTTCGATGCATGTCGAGGGTGATTTAATCATCAACTCGTCCTCAATGAAGGCTAGCGAACCGCCCTCCGACTTGATGTGGTGGAACTCCTACATGTCAGCATCCACATGGTGGGTACCTGCAGAAGTGGGATTCTTCACAATCGAAATCGTAAGTGCAGCCGACTACAACCTCTCTAACTTCACGGTGCAGTGGAACGATGGACCTAAAGAAGACATGGCTGGCTCAAATCACAACATCTCTAGCAGTGTGATTTTCACGCAAGAAGGGGGGACGCTCTCCTTCGAGATGATACAAGGTGAGTGGGGGGAACTTGTAATCGACCGCATCGAGATTCACAGGGTGACCGAGAGCTACTCGATAGAAGCCTCCGAACTCGATGGAGATGGTTGGGTTCTTAGAGGCGACCCGGGCTTTGAAGTCGATGTCGGTTCAACCGGCACCATCACTGTAGAGAATGGCTTAATCCATGGAGGGGAACTACAAATCGCAGGTTCTTTGGTTGGTAATGGTTCAACGATGAAGGATTGTGGGCCTGTTTCCATCAATGGTGATGGTTCATCTGTAGTTTGGAAAAACGGATCTTTCAACGGAAGTAGGGACGACCATGATCTGAAACTTGGGCCAACCACACAGAAGGACCTAGAGAACTTCGTTGGAACCGGTGGATTCGTCGATTACTGGGAAGTCCAGTTGGAATCACAAACGATACAGTTCCCTGGTTCAGGTATCACATTCATGATTTCAGATGTAGGCCCCATGGGTCAAACCATACACGGTCATTCGATGGTCGACGGCACATTCGTGGTACCAGCTAACCGGCAGGATGGCCCACGAGTCGTTGAGATAGGTTACTCCGACGGAACAGTGTGGACAGAGGATGCAAAGATTGAGAATGTCTCTTGGTTCACCGCTTGGGGGACATATGACTCAAACGGAGCAGATCTCGAGAAGAGCGAAAACCCACTGTTTGAGTTCGATAACCTGCCAAATGTCAGAGTCACTAATGTAGAGGTCACAGAAGAGTCGACTGTAGGTAAGAGAGCCTTTGTCGATGTAACAGTTGAGAACTCTGGAGCTGGAGCAGCCAATGTACCTCTGGAGTGCTCGGTCGACGGTGAGCCAGCAGACATCAGTCCAATCTATCCTAACGCCGAACTAGCACCAGGTGAGACCGAGACCGTCGAAATCCGCTGGGGCGTCGCATCGACTGGGAACCACACCCTCGTGTGCATACCCATGATTCCATCCCAAGTAGCGATTGAAGGGTCTCTAGGAGGAGGGGGTTCCGACACTAACAGTATAGAATGGAGGAGCGCAGATGTCGAAGAAGGTTCGATGCTTAGCCCATTGCTGATCAGCGTCCTAGTCGCCTTGGTAGTTGGGCTTCTACTGGTAGTCTACTTCCGCGCCATGGGAGACTCCGACATAATGACGAGCCATGCGGAGAGCGACGGGCTCGATGACTTGGACGATCTCGATGACCTGTGATTAGCAAGCTTCGGTTGGTTTGTACGGCTCACGCTCGTCGTCTTCCTCGCCATCGTTGTCGCTGTCCACCAAGGTCGTGTCACGGTTCTCGTTGTATTCCCAGAAGAACTCGTAGCCTTGAGTCGACTCGATAGTGAACTCTTCGCCAAACGGAGAGTCAGGAGTCACTGTCACACTAATCTTGTAGCAACCATCCTCGACATAAAATGTGTTCCTGTCCACGAAAGAGACTGCTTCGCCGAATAAATTAGTGTAGCTCCCATCACCACCGATGTCGAGCCATCCGTTCTCAACTACACCGCTTCTTTCTGACCAGTTGGCAGAAGAGCCATCGACGCTCACAGTAGGCGCAGTATAAACTTCAGAGCCCTCAAAGGTAATCATAGCTACCACTTGGTAGTCGGATTCTACATGCAGAATCTTGTCGGCTGAATCAGATGCTGCCGGGTTGTTCGCACCCATGCCTATCCTAAACGAAGCACCCAAGTGATTCAAGCCATTGTTATCATCGGATGATGTAGTCTGGGTGACAGCAGCTATCTCTGCGTCAGCGGTCTGCAAGGTTCGATCCATTATTGCACCATCAGCAAGGAAAGGCTCGGAACTCGAACCGTCTATAGTGACAGTAAGGGTGTATGGGATGTCTTCCGAATTGGCTGCCGCCCCTCTAGAATTGCCTTGATAGAACTCTGAGAACGCTATCTCATACCACCCTAATTTGGAGCCAATCGCATGTTGTCCACTGTATACCGAAGTAGCACCGTAGTCTATTTCGATGGTCATGTCACCAGAAGGAACTGAGCCGAACATCGGAGTTCCAATGAATATCTGGACGCGAAGAGCGTCGTCACTCTCATCGACCTCAATATCAGAGACGGAGATACTGTAGTCACCAAAGGTGAAGCCCATCACTACCTGATAACCAATGAAGAGAACCAACAAAGAAGCCAACGAAGCGGCTACGGCCTTCTTGATCTGAGCCGCATCCATGCCTCCTTCTGAAGATGCTCCAGCGCGTGCCAGAAGGCCTCCTCCGTCAGTTTGTACTTCACCTGCAAGAACGGGTTCGATGTCCTCGTCAGTGGCTGCTGATGTGGCTTCATCACCACCCTCGATGTCTTTCGCCTTTGCTAGCAATCCTTCGCTCATGTTAACTCCTCAGATTCTTTGTCTCGCTCTGAAGGTTATCAATCCGTTGGCAAACGGCATCCGTAGGATGCCCTTTCGAAAGGCCTGTGGAAACGCCATAAACGGCTTCTGAGAGACTCTTGGAGTTCTCAGTCATCCTATAATCGGAGAATCGGGGGTCGTCAAGGTCTCGGTCACCTCGGCAACCTCCTCGTCACGGTCTCGGCGAGCCAAGAAAGCAGCACCCAGAGCCACCATAGAGATGGAAGGTAGCAACTCGAAGCCAGGGACATAGACACCTCGGACATAGAGTGTGACCATCTGAGTCTGGTAGTTGGGTACGCCCTCGGTTCTCACGCTATACTCACTTGTCGCCTTGAATTGCAACTGATGGTAATCGTCGGACCAACCTTGAATCTTAGGCGTCCTCACCATGACTCTCATCTTATCTGCAGGAGCTTGTGGCTCAATCTCGGTGCTGATAGTTGGCAGTGTAATCTGGAAGTCCTTGCTCTCCAAATCGTCACGGTTGGCGACCTCGATGTTGAAGCGATCCCAAGCGTTGCCGTCGTTGTACACCTTGAACTCAAAGATGTAGTCGACCTTAGGCCTGAGTTGCTTGAACGGTTCCTCGGCCTCGACTCGAAGTCGACTGAACTGCATGATTGTGGCCATAACCGAAGATGGCACAGATGGGCAGGTGGTGCATGGGACACCGCTCGCGGTGGTAACCCTCGCTGTGATGGTGATAGTCCTTGATCCCTCAGCCATCCTGTTGTCACCACGAACAACGACCTCGAAGGTCGCCGAGTCGTATGCACCGACTGTAACGATACCAGGGTGAGCAACAGCAAGACCACCAGCAGTAACGGTGATGGTTACATCCTCAACATACTGCGTTGGGTTGGTAGCTGTACAGTAGGTGGTACCTGTTCTCTGTGCACCCGGGTGAACCTCAATCGGTATAGCCGCAGGCGAACAGGAGATGCTAATCGTAGGGGTAGGTGATACACCCTGTGCTGCTGCGTTGGCAGCAACTCCACCCCAAGTGCTCAATGCATAGATGGCGATGAGGAACACCACC
>CAXFCF010000114.1:0-4541 GCA_964000875.1 uncultured Candidatus Poseidoniales archaeon | reverse complement strand
GTGACTTCGATGTATTTGCCTGGAAGGGTCTTATCGAGGATGCTGACGGCGACAGATACGCTGACGAGGAGGACTACTGTCCAGATGTATGGGGCAACGCTACCGTAGCGCCCTACCTAGGCTGTCCTGATCAGGATGGCGATGGCTATGCAGATATGGACGACACCCATCCATTTGAGCCAACCCAATGGCGAGACGCTGATGGCGATACCTTTGGAGACAACCCGAATGGTCACCTTGCTGACGACTGCCCAAGTGTCAACGGTACCTCTACGGTTGACCGGAATGGTTGTACTGATTCCGATAGTGATGGTTGGTCTGATCAGCGGGACGCTTTCCCTACACTTCCTTCACAGTGGAACGACACGGATGGTGACGAGTTTGGTGACAACTGGAACGACCCGTCTTTCGATGATCGCTTCCTAGCGCTTGGCTATGGTCAGTACTACCCTGGTGCACAGCTTATGGATCACTGCCCGACTTTGATTGGCGTTGACAACTTCGATGCGCCGGGCTGCCCAGACACCGATCTTGACGGACATTCCGACTTGGTGGATGACTTCATCAACAATCCAACACAATGGAAGGACAGTGATGGCGATGGTTGGGGTGATAACGACAGCACCTTTGCCACACAGCGTGACGAGGTTCCATATGACGAAACCCAGTATCAGGATAGAGACGGAGACGGCTGGGGTGATGACCCAGATGGTAACAACGCCGACCGGTTCCCTGACGACTGGACGCAGCAGGTCGACTTCGACAACGATGGCTACGGAGACAATACCTCAGGTACCAACGGTGATGCTTGCCCAGAGGAATGGGGCGATTCATGGCGTGATAGGCTGGGATGCCCAGATGTCGATGGAGATGGGACCTCTGATTTATTCGATGCGTTCTCTTCAGATTGGTCTCAGTGGAACGACACGGATGGTGACGGATTCGGAGACAATTGGGCTAACCCACACTGGAACGACAGTCGTAGGCCACATTGGCCTGGTGAGTACATACCGGGTGCCAACAACGCTGACAAATTCCCTCTAGACAGAGATGGTGATTCATTTGAGGATGAGGAACTAGGTGGTACTATCGAGCCCTACGATACCTGCCCGGACGAGCCAGGTTCCTCTACAGAGGATAGGTTTGGATGCACGGACACCGATGGCGATGGGTGGTCCGATGTTAACGACGCATTCGACTTTGAAGTAACACAATGGCTTGATTCTGATCGTGACGGTTTCGGTGACTCACTGGTAGGAATCGATGGTGATGCTTGTCCAACAGTAAGGGGTGATTCGCAGCACGACAGGATTGGATGCCCTGACACTGATGGTGATGGTTGGTCGGACATGATGGATGACCTAGCCCCCAATCCATGGAACTACTCTGACGGAGCAGATCTCTTCCCGGCAGACCCTGAGAAATGGAATGAGTCACATGTCATCAAGATGGACAGTGGTAAGCAAGTCGATGGCGGTCTTGCCGCCGGAATAGGACTTGGTGCGCTGATTACAGTAATGTTCGCCATGGTATTCGTTTTCCTAATTCTCAAGTTCCGTGAGAACGAAAGCGATGAGGACGAATACGAATACGAGTACGAAGATGAGGAAGAGGAGGAGTACACTTCACGGGCAGCCGAACTCGCTCGCTCGTGGCAGGATCACGGCACCGCTCCACCCCCACCTCCGGAAGGAGCTGAGATGGTCACCAGCGCACCGGTTGTCACACAGGCCGCTGCTCCCGCGGGTTATGTCGCTCCACCCCCACCGACTGCCGAGAACACTATCGCGGCTCCGGCCGCTCAAACTACTCCAGTCGTCGAAGAGTCCGAACCGGTGATGGATGACATGGACACATCACTGGCCATGTCGCTTCTGGTTGATGGTTCCAAAGAAGATGAAGCCGAAGTGGAGGAGTCGGAGCCTGGGGAAGCAGCTGAAGTGGAACTGGGCGAGGACGAAGTCGACTGGGATGCCTGATTAGGCAGCGTCGAACTTAGCGAGGTCAATATCCTCTCCAATCCGCTCTGCTACCAAATTTCGAATCTTCTGCAATCCAGCGTCGCTAGTAGCCTCAGCACGCATAACCAAGATAGGTTCGGTGTTTGAAGGGCGGCAAAGGTACCATCCAGACCATGAGTCTTCGTCAAAGCGAACACGGATACCATCGACGGTTGACTTCTCGTAGTCGGCGAAGGCGGCCTCGACCATTGCCATCGTCTCCTCTCTGCCTCCGGTAAGTGGAACCTTTGCCTCACCAGTGCTTGGGTAGGTGGGAATCTCGGCTAATCGTTCAGAGAAGGCACGACCACCATCATCAGGAGAAGGTTCGCGGCCAACCAGTTCCAGCATCCTAGCGATACAGTACAGAGAGTCATCGAAGCCTGGCCATCGGTCGTTGAAGAAGAAGTGGCCACTCATCTCACCGGCGAGAGGTGTTTCGGGTGCTTCTCGCAGAGCCAATTTCTGGAACGAATGCCCAGTTCTCAACATACGTGGATTGCCACCATGCTTGACGATGGTCTCCTCCAAGGCGATGCTACACTTGACATCGTAGATGATTGAACGTGCTTCCTCACTCGCATCTTCTGGAGTGTTACTCAGAACATCTACGGCGAATAGCGCTAGTAATCTGTCAGGGTGAATGAAGCGCCCTTGCTCGTCGACCATTCCCATCCTGTCACCGTCACCGTCAACACCGATACCGAACTCTGCTCCATGCTCACGCACCATCTCACCGAGTAGAGCCATGTTTGCAGGTCTTGTGGGGTCGGGAGGATGTACAGGGAATGTATTGTCCCATTCACACAGGATACAGGTAGCATCCATTTCAAGTGCTTTGAGAAGGGTCTGGATGTATGGTCCTGGAACAGCGTTTCCAGAGTCGACTACCAGTTTCACATTTCTTCCTGGGCGTCCGGCTGAATCGATTATTGAATCAAGATAGGATTCGAAGAAGCCCTCCTCTTGAACAACGGTTCCCACGCCATCTCGGAACTCTCCAGCTTCAAACACTTCTCGCAACTCTTGCAACTCGTCACCAGCCATTGCCGCCGTTCCGCGGCACATCTTGAAGCCGTTGTATTCGGGTGGATTATGGCTAGCGGTAATGACCACACCACCATCGACATCCAAAGCATGGGTAGCGTAGTATAGTGCACCAGTGGGCATGATTCCAAGATCGTGAACAGTGGTTCCAGACGAGGTCAACCCCTCTACTAGGGCTGCATGAAGTGCGGGTCCAGAGTCGCGGATATCGCGAGCTAGTGCGAGTCTATCGCAGTCAAGGTAGGTCGAGAGAGCCTTGCCTAGCCTTAGGGCAAAGTCTGGTGTCAAAGGGTCTCCAGCAATGCCGCGGATGTCGTATGCCTTGAAGGCGGCCGCCGCCGCTTCCATGTCCATTGAGTCAGGCCATGCTTCTGTCGCCACACCACTTCGTGACGAGGTCTGGATAAAAGCGAATGGGATTAGAATAGGCATCAGCGCTCGTCTATCGCTTGGACAACGATTTCCACTTTGGCGCCTCGTGGTAGCGCTGCTGCTTCAAAGGCAGCTCGCGCTGGTGGGATTTCGACGTCCTCCAGCCAATCAGCGTACACCTCGTTCATCTGGGCGAAGTCTCCGATGTCGTCCAACAGTACCTGAGCGAAGCATACAGCGTGCTTATTCAGCCCCGCGGCAGCCAACAGTTCGTCGATCTTGGCAAGACTCGCTGCAGTCTGTGATGCAGTGTCGTCACCTGCTTCTGGCGCTATTTGGCCAGCCAACCAGACAATTCCCGATGCCTTGACTCCAGGGGAGTATGGCCCATACACCTTTCCGCCTTCGACTTCAATCCGTTCCTTGGGCATGTTTGTTGCAGCTCGCGGGGGAGTGATAGCCGTTCGCTTGATGCACCTTCTTAGTCGAGGCGGGTACGATGGCGACCTCTACCACCTGTTGGGTTCTCGACCATCCAGCTCACTGCCAACTATTCCATCCATTGATCAAGATGGGTTCACCTCTGGATATGTTCGTGGTCACAAGTCGACCTGTGGTTGAGCAGATGGTGGCAGAGGCCGCTGGAATTACAGGCAGTCAATGTGTATCTGTACAGCGACCTGCAGGTAGGAGGTTTCTACCACTGCAACGGGAGTTGTTTGCATGGCGTAGACTACGCAAGGTGAAGGCGAAGTTGGCTAGGAGGAAGCGCATTGGTCACCCATTGAATCAGGTAGTCTCGAAGGGAGCACCACTTGAACTGATGGCAGCGAAGAAGGCGGGGGTCGGTCGTCGCGTTTACCTTACGGACACAGAGGTCAACCATGTGGCACACAGATTGGCTCTAGGAGCGGCTACAGAGGTAATCGTTCCAAGTACATGGAGAGAGCATCTCGATGGTGGATTCCTAGCTGGATGCCAAGAAACCGGGATTCCGGTGACCATAATCCGGGGAGAGTTGCCACATGTCTATCTGAAGCAACCTCATTCACGGGGAGCGATTGAGTCCAATCAAATTCCACGGGTGTTGCACCGTACTCTGAGAGGGGGTGGTATTCATGA
>CAXFCF010000113.1:0-4584 GCA_964000875.1 uncultured Candidatus Poseidoniales archaeon | reverse complement strand
CATGGGGTGGTTCCCATATCCCAGCAGTAGCGGTGCTGACCAATTCTATGCATTCCTGTATGATGCAGAGGACGAGGAATGGACTTGGTGTTTCAACCGAACCCCCGAACCATTCTACGATCGCTCATGGCAAGTAGAGGTCGTTGGACCAATCAGTGGCGGTCTGTATGGCAATGGTGATTATGCTACTTTGGTAATTTCCAATTTTTGGCATCAAGTCGCTAATCTTGGAGGGCAGATATCTACTGATGGCCTGAATTACGATTACTTTGACTTCCCTGACCGAGACGCAAACCTGCCTGTAGAAACAGTTGACCTGACATTTGTCAGCGAGGACTTGGGTGTGGAGTGGGACTACACCAAGCCACACAAGGAGATGCGTGCATTCCCGGTTCCTTCCGGTGGGCTATACTTCCCGAACTACTTCCAAAACGGACAAGATGCGTTCCTTGACACCAACCTGAACTGGATGGCTGCCGAGACGACAGAGGGTAACTCACTCCCAAGTGAGTACTGTGCATTCGATTCCTCGGGTGGCCTCCACTGCGTGCAAGCACAAGGATTGTCTATCTTGCACGAATTGAGCTGGGACGGTGGTGAGACCTGGATTAACCAGACCTACGACCTATCTGATGTTGCATCAGACATCGAAGAGTGGGAGTGGCACTCCAACGGCGAGCAAGACCTGTTCGTGCTGAATGTCAGATACCAGAGTGCCGAGGGGCCTGATGTCGATGTCGCCTACCATGTGCGCGGGTACAGTGAGGACATAGCCCCCGACATGATGACCTTCCTCGGCCAGGGCGATCTAGACTCGACGAGTGGTGCTGGCAACGACATCCGATTCGACTTCGCTAGCATGGGAATCCTGCCTGACGGTGGTTCGTTCATCGCTTACCATGACTCTACCGACCCCGACCCACTGTTCGGTGTCGAACTGCTACTACCCGAGTGATTGAACTCAGAAGACAGAGAAGGATATCTCTGCCCCATCTACTGAAAACGAATCTGCGTCAGCCGTAGGTTCACCATCTCCCAGCGAAGCATCAGCGGCACGCACCTCATCCACCAAGTGTGCCCAATCGGCATCGGATAGATCAGGCGAACCATCACCCAACCAGACATTGAGATTGATTGTCGCATCGACTTCAAGATCCATGTCCTTGCGCTTCTGCTGTACTCTACGAATGATATCACGAGCCAATCCCTTGCTTAGCAAAGCTGGAGTCAATGACATGTCGAGCACCAAGGTCACATCTTGAGCGGCATCACCCTCTCCAACGGAAATGGTCTGAGCTGCGAAGCCCTCCTTCTCAACCCGCTTCACCTCAACATCTTCGGCTGTGATGTCGAATCCTTCTATCACGCATGACCCTGCTTGGATCGCAGCCCATGTCTCCTCGGGATCAGCATCCGAAAGCGCCTCCTTCACCTTGGGTAGGTCTGCGCGACATTTGGCACCCAGCGCACGCCAGTTGGGAACTAAGTCGATCTTCTGGAATCTCTCCAAATCTCCTTCACAAGTCAGTTCCTCGACATTCAGCTCCTCGGCGAGAATCGCATGGAACTCTGAGATGTCAGGACCCTGAACGAGCCAGCCAGCCTGACAAGGTAGGCGTTGCCTCCTGTCAGAATCGACCCTGATTCTCCTACCTGCCTCTGCAAGAGCTCGAGTCAGCGCCATCCTCTCCTCGAGGTCGGCATCCTGAGCAGGTAGTGAACCATCGTTCATCGGCCAATCAGCGAGGTGCACGGAAGAGCCCGTCAAATTACGATGAATCTCGTCGACCATGAACGGAGCAACCGGGGAGACGAGCCTGCAGATGGTTGTCAAGACCTCATGCAAAGTCGATTGGCAAGCTAGCTTGTCATCCGACTCGGCATCGTCCCACAATCTGCGCCTGCTCCTCCTAACATACCAGTTGGAAAGGTCGTTCACGACGAATTCCTCCAAGTCCCTGCACGCTTTGTGGAAATCCCAGCCCTCGAATTGGTTGTGGTAGTCTTGGGCGACGGTGGTTAGCCTAGAGAGAAGCCAGCGATCCAAAGCCGGCCTCTGGTCGACTGGGCAATCCTGTGCACCTCCCTCAAAACCGTCCAGAGCAGCGTAGTTTGCGT
Organism: uncultured Candidatus Poseidoniales archaeon; assembly: GCA_964000875.1. Taxonomy (GTDB): domain Archaea; phylum Thermoplasmatota; class Poseidoniia; order Poseidoniales; family Thalassarchaeaceae; genus MGIIb-Q1. Next base: position 2,466 of record CAXFCF010000113.1, on the reverse strand, counting down.
GGAACTTGTACACATTCCAAAGGGTAAGGAACATCTTGGCATAGGTCTCACGAACTCCGTTAGGGTCGAACTTGAGTGGGTTCCAAGGAGCTCCTGCGGTTACCATGTACCAACGGGTGGCATCGGCCCCTTCGCGGTTGAAGTGATCCCATGGGTCGACTACATTGCCCTTCGATTTGGACATCTTCTTGCCCTCTTTATCGAGAATCAAACCAAGGCTGAGGCAGCGCTTGTAGCAAATCGAATCGAACACTGTGGTGGACACAGCGAGTAGTGTGTAGAACCAACCTCGAGTCTGATCTACACCCTCACAGATGTAGTCGATAGGGAAGTTGTTCTCAAACCGCTCGACTCCATCGAACGGGTGGTGCCATTGAGCGAAAGAAGCGCAACCTGAGTCGAACCAGCAGTCCATCACGAACGGTTCTCGCTTCATCGGCGAGCCGTCAGAGGCGACAAGTGTGAATCCGTCCACGATTGGCCGATGTAGATCGACATCATCGGGGCACTCCGGGTTTTCGAATCCGGCTGCCACCGCCTTTGCGACCTCCTCTTGGAGTTCAGCAATCGAGCCAACACATCTCATCTCACCGGACTCTGAACGCCACACGGGCAGAGGCGTACCCCAGTATCGCTCGCGGGATATAGCCCAGTCCTTGACATTACGAAGCCATTCGCCGAATCTGCCTTCACCCACCCAATCTGGAGCCCATTCAACTTGGTCGTTGAACTCGAGAAGGCTATCCTTGACCGCTGTCATTCTCACGAACCATGAGTCCATGGCGTAGTAGAGCAGAGGATAGTCAGTTCTCCAACAGTGAGGGTAGTCGTGTGAATACTGCTTCTCCCTGTAAAGTAGATTGGAATCGGTGAGTATGTCAATGATACTGTCATCACAGTCCTTGACATACCTACCATCGAGTTGCTGGTGCGTACCAGCCACGAACCTACCGTCCATTCCAACGGTGTGCTGTGCTGGGAATCCCACCTCAATCCCGAGGTTGTAGTCGTCCTCACCGTACATGACAGCGGTGTGAACAACGCCGGTTCCGTCAGTGGTAGTCACGAAGTCTGCTCCAACAACCGTCCAAGCCGAATCCGAATCTCCTCGAGCAACAGCCTCTGGGAAGAGTGGCTCGTAAGCCATGCCGACTATCTTGGAACCGGGGAAGGTCTCGATGACTTCGACCTGGTGACGCATCACTTCTCCAAGCAGATCCTCTGCGAGGATTAGGGTCTCTCCTACCAGAGCACCTCCTCTACCATCCCAGTTCTGTGGCTCAGCGGTGACCTTGACCTTTGCATAGGTGACTTCGGGGCCAACCGCTAGTCCTACGTTTCCTGGTAGCGTCCATGGAGTCGTGGTCCAAGCAAGGACCGAAGCATCATCGTCAACGAGCTTGAACTTGATGTAAACCGAAGGTTCCTCGACTTCCTTGTAGCCGAGAGCAACCTCGTGTGAGGAATAGGAGGTTCCTGTCTGTGGACAGTATGGGAGGACTTTGTGGCCACGATATAGCAGACCTTTGTCGAACATTCTCTTGAGAGCCCACCAGCAGGACTCGACGTAATCGTTGTGCAGAGTTACATAGGGTTCGTCAAGATCAACCCAGAAAGCCATCCTCTCGGTCATCTTCCTCCAAGCGTCCTCGTAAGTCCAAACACTCTTGCGGCACTCTTCGTTGAACTCAGCTATTCCAAACTCCTCAATCGCCTCGTTGCTCATCAGGTCGAGCCTCTTCTGAACCTCAATCTCAACTGGTAGTCCGTGGGTGTCCCATCCTCCCTTACGCTCGACGAAGTGACCCTCCATCGCCTTCCAGCGACATACCAAATCCTTGTACGTCCTTGCGACAACATGGTGGATGCCCGGCCTACCATTAGCAGTGGGCGGACCTTCGAGGAAGATGAACGGCTCACCGCCGCGGCGGGACTCGACCTGTGACTCAAAGGTGGACTCCTCGCCCCAAGTGCCGATGAGGGCTTCCTCAAGGGCGACGGGATCGAGGTCCTTGACCTCAGAAGGTACTACCATACGTGGTCCCGACCCGAGATTCCGTCTTGAATATGCCGAGGGGAGGCAAATGCATCCCTAGGGGATGCAAGGCGTTTTGAGGCTCCTTGGATTGCGGTGCACCATGGGAACCGTCGCACTCTCTGTAGATGGCATGACTTGCATGGGTTGTGTCGGCAACCTGCAGAAGGCGTTGGAAGCAGTGGATGGCGTGGAGAAGGCCGAGGTGAGTCTCGAACCTGGGAAGGCGGTCATTTCCGGAGACAGCCTAGAGCAACGTATACTCGAAAGAGCCGTTACCGCTGCAGGATTCACTGTTCTCGGCACCAAATTCGACTGGGGAGATGGTGCTGTCTGGAAGCGTTCAGCACACAACACGAAGTGGTGCTTGATCGGTTGTTCAATTGGTGATTTTGGCACCATTGCTGCATTCCAATTTATTCCTTATCTTG
>CAXFCF010000112.1:0-4600 GCA_964000875.1 uncultured Candidatus Poseidoniales archaeon | reverse complement strand
AGCGCCATCCAAACCGGATGTGGCGCTGAGGCTGAAGTCGACCTGATCTCCTGCTAGTGGGGTACCGTTGTCGAGCGCAGGAATCCAGATATCGAATTTCGTCCAGATTAACTCACCCGGTGACATAGGTGTTTGCAGCGGCTGGCCGCAGGTTCCACCGGTAGTGTTCCAAGCACAGGACCATCCGGCGGAATTTACCAAGACGAAGTCAACAATGTCCGACTGATTGGCCGAATTGGTCATATTGACTGCGAACGAGATGAATCCCCCGGGAGGGACATAGACATTCAAACCCGATTGGGGGCCAAAGGAAAGGTTGCTGGTAACATTGTTAGAGAATTTTGTCTCACCTACGGGTTGAAGCGTGTTTTCGTCGCTCATGTGTGACATTGAGGCTAGTAGCGTCAATAGAGCGAGGACGAAGCAGATTCCACGACGCACACGCTTCCGACGTCTCTGCATTCTTGAATCGTTCCTCCGGTATGTTCGTCCAATGATTCAATTCTTGCTCTAAAATGTGATTTTCCGACGGAGGGGTAAAAGTAGCAAACCCTTCTCCACGACTGATGGCAGGTATTTGGCCGTTCAAGAAAAAGGTCGCCGACGAAACCGACGTCAGGCAGGTCATTGAGTATGATAGTGGTAACGAGGAGCAGGAGCAACTGCTCGCCGATAGAAGTCACATAGAGGATAATCAGTTCAAGGCGGCGCTTGATATCTTGAACAAGCCACACCTCGATAAGCAGGGTGATGGGAAGGGTGAGAAAGAGAAAAAGTTCGAGCAGAGCGAGGACGGTTACTGGTACCTAAGGAAGGACGATGGTTCGTTCGATCCAACACCATACATCAAGGGTGAAGATGGTTCATTCAAGCCTTTTCAGTCGTCATAGTACAGGGTCGGGGATTAGTTCCTCTAACTTGTTTAGGTCGAATTCTCCAGCTTGTAGTGGGACGCGCAAGTCGAAACAGTCTGCGACGCTTGGATCTATCTCTCCAATTTCGCCTACTGTCACTCCTTCTACCATGACATATGCACCTCTTCCGTTCAACCATGGTCCTATTCCTTCGGGTATGGCTTGATACTCTACCTCTAGTCCATGAGCGTACGCCCCAAGGTCTCGAAGAAGTAGTTCAGACAATCCTTTGGCTCCGGTGAACCCAGATCCTACCTCTGCACACAACCAGGAAACACGGTCGACATTGTGGTGGTTTTGCACAGTTGTCCCGAGTTCGTAGATTCTTTGTGGCAACTCATGGTGCCTGTTGGCAGACAGAAGCCTGAGCAGACTTGGCAACAACCTCTGGCGCATAATGGTGTGTTCTGTGGTGATGGCGTTGTGGATTACAGTATACTCACCTATCGGATTCAGTCGAATCTTGGTGAATTGATCCTCCTCATTAGATAGGGTCAGGGATTGAATTTGCTGCATCCCTGCAGCCTGTAGGCAGTCTCTGATACGGCGCTGAGTGGTCATCTTAGCCAAGGGTATTCCAGCACTAGATTGTCTGGAGGTAGCCACTCCGAGTTCCTCGTAGCCGATACCTGTCGCTATCTCCTCGACAAGGTCTACCGGGTGTAGTACATCGGCTCGCCATCTTGGGACTTCAATGAGGTACTCGTCTTCGCCCACTGGTGCGTCCGCCCAGCGCTTCCTTTCTCGAGGTCCATCAGTCACAACTCTTCTTCTGACCAGACGCGCCCCCATCTTGTTGAGAGCCATCGCCACCTCATTATCATCGAACTCACGCCCTAGAACTTCTTCAAGGAGCCACTTGGGTAGTGAGTGTGTCTTCGGCTTGCCTATCGGACAGTCGAAGGTGGTGCCGCCGCAATCGGTAATCTCGATGCTTTCGACTTTGCCACCACGAATGGCGAAAGATAGGCAGATTAGCAACAAGGATGCTTCACAAGCACGCATATCCCACCCTGTGACATCGATGAAGAAGTCCCTAGTATCTGTGGTCACGGTAGTATGATCTCCATTGATTATGGGTGGGAAAGAAAGCACATCACCTCCTGCATCGATAATCACTGGAAAAGCGTCCATTCCATCCAGAAGGTGGGCGTATTCGACCCCCTTCGGGTGTTCTGTGAGAATCTCCTCAACAGTCATCTCTTCGGTCATTGCCAATGGGACAAACGCGTAGTCCTTCGGTACCGAGACGACTCTGAAAGGAGGATGCAAACTTGCTAGGTCGTGCACACCTATGGATGACCTCTTTCTTCCCCTCCCTAGAGCGAAGTGCAATTTCTCCTGATGATCCATCAGACCTTGGATGAATGCGTCCCTTGCTTCCTCGGTGTGGCCTGTATCTACTCCTCTTACTACTGCTCCAAGTATGATTGGCCTGATATCCTTCAACGAGGGGTCGACGGTCATCTTTACGTCACCCGCTACTACGGGGAGTTCCGGTTCGGCGTTTGCGCCATGTAGGAAGCTGCGGGCAGCATGGGTCATTGTCTCGACGGAGAGTAGGTCGGGTCTGTCGGGAAACACCTCGATTTCAATTGTCTCTTCGTCGCAATGGTCGACACAACATCCTAGTAGACCCAACTTTGAATCCCATAGTTCGGGGTCATGGACGCCTCCTGTCTCGGATTGAAGCCACCGAATCGTTGAGTGGTCGAAGGTGACGGTAGGCATCGTCTCTTCACCTCACTGACCTAACCACTGCGGCATCGGCCGGTCATATCCAGCAAGGCGGATACCAGTCATATTGGCGGTGTCAGAATCTAGGGCGCGCAGATGCTTGCGATTCAGTTGGTCGATACCGTCTTCACCTAACTCGATTAGATGTCCACGGATGTTCGAATCCAAATCTGCTAGCCAGGACTCCAACATCTCTGATCTCGCCTTGCCAGTATTCGGTTCTTCTTCCCCCTCAAATGGATTAGCTAGGATGAACTCCGATCCAGCGGCGGAGGCGATTAAGAGGTCACGGGCATCGACCCTCCAAGGAAGGGAAAGGCCGGAGGTGATGCCCTTACGGGTCAACTGATGTTCACGGGACGAGAGCCCTACCATCGGCAGTGCGGCTGCCGCAGGAAGTTGGGCGGGGGTCGAACTGTGAGCAATCGCTGCATCAAAGTCTAGAGCTGCTGCAAGCCTATGGACTAGGTCGATGCGGTCGATACCTCCGCCTAGGAACATTGGCTTACCATCACCCAGAGATGCGCGGCAGATGCAATTTAGAGCATCCAACTCGGCATCGTCTAATGGAGGAAATGAGTCGAGGCAGATTACCGCACCAGATGCATTGGGGAGCATAGTTTCTATGTCAGGCAGATTGTAGGCAGTGATCCGCATCAAGTCGATGCTGCGTGGCTCGGAGTCTACGATACAAGGTTGCTTGGTGAGCATCGTGCCCTTCAGCCCCTTACCGCTCGTTACACATGGTAAGATAGGGAGTGGTAGCAATACGCCTCGTTCTTCCCCCTTTAGCTGAATTAGAGTGAGAAGATCCAGCGGTGAATGCTCGCTCAGCCTTGGTCCTTGAGAGGATACTAAGGTTATGCCGTCGAATCGGGAGTCAATGCCACTTGGTGGCTTGGAAATTTCCGTACTTTGAGACTCATCACTAATCACGACTACGGCATCGGGGTCGACCTTCCATCCTACTGGCTCTAGTGATTTGTTTACCTCTGCCAAGGTTTTGGTGTCCATTGGCACTGCCTTAGCTCCTTCTCCGGGAGGGGGGCAGCGTCCGTTGACTACGATCATCCCACCAGTCATGTTGCAGCCGACATTGGTGTTGGCATCACCGAGGATGACAACAATTCCACCACTCATACCCGCTCCTGCGCGTCGGCCACCATTACCGCGAACCACAGCAAGACCGCCCGACATGCCAGCCGCGAACTCGCCCCCTGCTGAACCTCTGATTACTAGTCGACCTCCAGACATCCCAAGTCCGGCTCGGCTACCGCAGTCACCTTCCGAGGAAATACTCGCCCCCCGATTCCATGCGCCGAACAGCGAACCAGTCGTACCTTCAAGGACGAAAGTCCCTCCATGAGCGCAGGCTGCAGTCATGTTTGCAAGGTCTCCAAGGATGCGAATTCGCCCCTTTTCTGGTAGGAAGGGGCAGAATCCGAGTTCGCCAGAACGAGGTTTTGGATCGTTCTCACGCCCCCATCCAATCTTGACTACACTGTTGGTTCGAACTGACTCTACAAGCAGTTTAGAGAGGTCGCGGTTGAGTTTTACGCTCTTTGCGACCATCTCCCTCATAGGTACCCCTCAGTCTCCTCCGAACATTTCCTGTTATTGATGGTGACGCTGAAAGTTGGCCATCAAAGGGACAAACCCGACCGAAGGTCGTTCTTCGGCTAAGGGTATATTCTTAGACGGAAGGCGATGGCGATTGCACCGTCGGAGACGGCGGGGTGAGAGAAGATGAGCATCATTAAGGTGGCAATCAATGGATACGGTACTATCGGGAAGAGAGTGGCGGACGCGGTCGATGCGCAAGAAGATATGGAGATTGTCGGCGTCACCAAGACCGGCCCGAGCTTCGGTTGTGATTTGGCTGTCAAGAAGGGCTTCCCTCTCTACTGCACTTTTGATGATGAGGATAGAATTGCCAGCTTCGCAACACA
>CAXFCF010000111.1:0-4603 GCA_964000875.1 uncultured Candidatus Poseidoniales archaeon | reverse complement strand
AGTTGAGGGAGTTATATTGGAAGAAATATCAGAGGCTACACGCCATCTTCAAACGGGTTGGAGGCAAAACGGGGACGATTTGTTGTTGACACTGGAAGAAGGTCAACAAGCAGAGATATCCTTTGATAGGCCGGCATATCACAGTTTACAGGTGGCCGAGCCAAGATTCAACGGGTTACCTCTAGCCATAACGATATCCGGTGTTCACACAACGGATCTGTTTGATTGGTCGAAGCGTTGGGATGATACTCCTATGAGATTCACCTGGTTGATTCAGCCTCGAGAGGTTGGACAGCACAGCATTCTGCTTCCAGCACTAGTGGTTCTGGTAGCGATATCAACACCCGTGGCGATATTCGTTTTAGTCAGGAAGGACAGAGAGCTCCAAAGCGCTTTGACGAAAGGTTTCGATGCTTTTGAGATAAAGCGCGAGGAAGAGTAATCACTCTACGCGTTCCAAGGCACCATTTCCTCTCTTATCGAATACTGATTGTACACGGTCACAGATTGAGCTGGGTAAGTCTTCAGGAGCATAGACCCCTGGCATCATACTGTTTCTGTTAGTAAGAAGTGATTGAGATACTGCCACTGCGACTAACCCCGTGGATATCGCCATCGATTGGTCACCTCCTATCGTTCCTTGGCAATCATACTCCCAAGTTCTGCTCTCGCCGTTGGTTGATTTGATTTCCAATCGCATCCATGTGAACTCGTTTCGCGAGGGATCAAGGCGCCATTCTTCGACGAGTTTTCGTTCGTCTAACTCTCCCTTTGCTCGGAGTTCGATGTATTTCTGGATGTGGCCAGGCCATCGAACGGTATACTCCCTCATGTCATCTATCCCTAGGGAAATTCCCCAATCGAGCAATGAGCGCAATCCGTCCGTCAGGAACGCTTCCATTGAGCCGTGCCCCTTTACTTCGATTTCGTGTAGTTCGGTAATGGCTGCAACTTCGGCCATTTTTCCTGAATCAATGATTCTAGCAGGTCTTGTGTACTCCTCTATGACATCGGTTGGTGAAAATGGTGCCATGTATGACCAACCGTCGTCTTTGTGGACAGGGTTTCCACCTACTTTGATCGAGACCTTAAGCAAATCACCCATTTCCCGCGCAGCCTCTGCAATCAGGATGTTCGATAGGCCGGGGGCAATTCCGACATCATGGATTAGTATCGCTCCACTTTCTCTAGCTACCTTTCTCAGCCTAGCAGGGTCCTCGGCGCAGAAGGCGATGTCTACGACATCCAAACCCTTGGTGATCAAAATCTCCCGTATTCGATCGCCAACCCTTCCAGGAAGCATGTTCAGAGCAAGTGCGTATTCAGTCGAGTCGATGCCTTCGGCGTGTTCGATGGCATCACCAACCACAGCGATACATTCGTGAAGTTTCTCAGTTAGCGCATCTAGCCTTACTTGATCGGTGTCGACAATCGTTAGCAGGTTGTCACTAAGTTGTCGGCAGACAAACTCTCCGACAAGGCCGGCTCCGTAGGCGACAATACTAGCCCTCTGCTCAATCATCGCTTAGGCCGAGTAGCCTCAGAACCATGAACCATGCTGCCTCTGGAGGGGAATCATTCATTTCACAAGTTCAGGCGGTTGCAGGATGGGGAGTGTTGTGGAAGACATCGAAATAGACCCGTGGTCTTCGAGTCAGTCGACTGACTACTCTCGGATGATTGAGAAATTTGGACTCAAGAGGATTGATGTAAATTCTCTTCCAAATCCACATATGTTGCACCGTAGAGGAATTGTATTTGCACACCGGGATCTAGACCTTATCTTGGACGCTAAATCCCGTTCAAAACCGTTTGGTGTTCTTACTGGCTTGATGCCATCTGGAAGGATGCACCTGGGTCACAAGATGGTTATCGATCAGGTCAAGTGGTTCCAAGAGACTGGAGGTGATGTCACTATAGCGGTTGCAGACCTAGAAGCACACGCTACACGTGGGCTATCGCTCGCTGATTGCAGGAAGACAGCACTGGAAGAATACATCGCCAACTATGCTGCTTTGGGTCTCGATGTTGAGGGCACGGAGATTTACTTCCAATCAACTAGGCCAATTGTCCAGAGAATGGGCTTCACTTTGGGGAAAAAGTCCAATCTCTCGGAGTTTGAAGCGATATACGGATTCGATGGTGAGACCAATTTAGCACATGTTCAGGCTCCTCTTGTGCAAGCAGGCGACATCCTCCACCCGCAGTTGGAAGAATATGGTGGATTAAGGCCCATTGTCGTCCCGGTAGGTGTTGATCAGGATCCACACCTACGCTTGACGCGAGGACTTGCGAGCAAAACTAACTGGTTCAATGTCAACGAGAGGAAGTCGGGTGGTTTGGTCGTCGCATTATCCGTGCAAGATGAGAATTCAGAAGCCCTTGGGGTCGGCTCTGACGGGAGAGTCGACAAAACTCGAAGGCAATCCGTTTTTGACAAGTTGGTCTCTGCAATAAAGGAACTTGGATTCTCTGACCTGAGGCCAAATCCCAAACATGGAACAATTGAGATTCCAGGGGGGGTCTCCAGCGACCGTAATCGTATTCGTCAAAATTTGCTGCATATTGAAAGAGATCTAGGTGGACTCGGATTGCTCGTCCCTTCTAGCACCTACCACCAGTTCGCCCTCGGGATGACTGGAGATAAGATGTCAAGCAGTAAGCCAGAGACTACGATATTCCTAGGTGAGAGCCCTGATTCGATGGCCAAGAAGGTTAACGCATCCTTCTCGGGCGGAAGGCCGACCTTAGAGGAACACCGTAGGCTAGGTGGTAATCCAGAAGTCGATGTGGCCTTCCAGTACCTGCGTTTCTTCTTTGAGGACGACGATGCACATCTTTCCGAGATTGAATCCGGATACAGATCCGGTGAGATTCTCACTGGTGACATGAAGCGACTCTGCATTGATGCCGCTAGTGTATTTCTCTCTAATCTGTCAGAGATGAGAGATCAGACCGCTCATTTGGTCGAGGATTTTCTAGCAAGAGACTCACTCTAGGTCACTTGATTCAAAGATCATCGGATTAGGTCCTGGATCTAATTCATCGATTTCATCTTGCTTCAGTTCCCAGGTTTCGGCATCTTCGTGTCCAATTGAGCTGTGTCCCTTGGGATCCAACAACTCCAGTTCTATACTCACTTTACCTGGTTCCTCCACGGCAGTTAAGATCGCCTCCTCAAGCATCGATAGAATCGCCAGTTGGGAACTTGCTCCCTCTACGCCTTCTGATTCTTCTTTTTCGATTTGGCGCGCCATCATTTGTATGATGTCAGCAAACCTACGAATCAAACCCTCGATGTTGGTGACATATCCGCTTGCGTGTGAACCTGGTGCAATCTCTAGGTCGAGTTCTGGGATCCTTATGGTTGCCGAAGGACCCCTGACCACCCTTACATTGAGGTGTTCCTCTTCGGAAACCAATAATCGGTGCCCCGTAGGGCCTCTTTCCTCTGACGGGATAAAATCGGTTTGACGAAGGCCACAGGAGTTGCATGAAAGCGTGATTTGGGTGTGTTCTCCGAAGTAGGGAATATCCGAGGTGTTTGCTAGAAGATTCAGGCAATCCTCCTCTCCACAAGCGGGGCAGGGGTGTTCCACTTTACTCTCCATGTGAGTACCTCAAGCGCCTTGGTGAAAAGTCTCTGACTCAAGACCAGCTACTCCGATTACTCCGGGGGGTAGAAGCAGGATTCTATTTTCTCCTAACTGTACTAGTGAGCCACCCATGTCGCCTTCGATGAACGAGGATAGTTTCTCTACAGTTGTCTCAAACTCTAGTTCACGGTCGAGAAGCGAACGAAACTCAACTATCGCCATTTCTCCTTCAGAAACCCAATTCAATAGCCTCTCCATTCCTGATAGGTCGTGTAGAACTGCGCGGCGAATCACCAATTCATACTTTGATTGAGGGACAGGAGCATCGGGGTAAAGACTTCCTAGGTCGTGGTAAGTTTGACCGGGTTCGGGTGCTGGTATCTCGTCTTGGTCAATGCTCGGAACCTGTAACCACTTGGGCCCGTCAGCTCCCTCCATGTCTTAGGCTGGTAGTTGGAGGGACAAATAACCACTGATTGAGACCATGGCGAGAAGGTCTTATCGGCTTAGTCGGATTGATAAGGGAGGTGCTATTCCAACAGATTAGCACCAGCGGCTCTCCTGCTGAGTGCGAATGTTCAAAGACGGTGGATTTCCGAGGGAGAATCATGGAAGCAGAGATGCAAGCGATGAAGACAGGGACTAGTACCGTTGGGATTTGTTTCGACGGCGGTGTTGTAGTAGGTGCAGATCACCGAGCCACCATGGGTCACTTTGTGGCAAACAAGAATGTCCAGAAGTTGTTTGCTATCGGCGACAACATCGCATTGACCACCGCAGGATTGGTCGGACATGCCCAGGTACTCAGTAGGATTCTAGCTGCCGAGATTAAGTTGTTTGAACTCAAACGAGAGAGCCGCATGTCGGTCGAGGCGGCAGCCACATTGACTGCTAACATCCTTGGTGGCAGGCCATACTGGGTTCAGCTTCTGATTGCTGGTGTCGATGATAGTGGTGGCAGCGTCTATTCGATAGACTCCGCTGGCGGCTCGATAGCAGATGTATAA
>CAXFCF010000110.1:0-4609 GCA_964000875.1 uncultured Candidatus Poseidoniales archaeon | reverse complement strand
CACAGCGTGTCGTCGAGGTCGGAGGTTGTGAGTGATTCGGCGAATCAGCGGCGTCTACCGCCACCTCGACGATTACGGCCGTGTCCACCACCGCGTCCACCGCGGTCGTTCGACTTCGCTTCTTGGATGGAGATCTTCCTACCGCCGATGCGAATTCCTTTCATCTCTCCCAACGCTTTCTTTCCGGCAGCGTAGCTTGCGAAGGTGACGAATGCGAATCCCTTGGACTTACCATCCTTGTCTGTAGCTATGTCGATGCTCTTGATGTCACCATGCTTGGCGAACACTTCCTTGAGCCCATCTTGGTCGGTCTCATATGGCAATCCGCCGACGAAGACCTTCAGGCCGGACGCCTCGTTTGCTTTCTCACGGGCGGCGAGAAGAATCTCCCTCTCCTTGGCCAAAGCCTCCTTGTCAGCCTCTCCAGCTTCGATCTTACCCATGCAAGGACGGCATCGGATTGGCTTACCTGGAGTCGGCTTGAACGGGACCTCGCAAGAATCCCCGCAAAGGGTGCAAGTGGTCTTTGTCATCTCCCTGCGTGGCCTCCCCCCACCTCGGCCGGATGATCTCTGCCTCTGGGAGGCGGGTACCTCATGTTCCATGCCGCGGCGATGATCGGCGAGGAATGAACGATAGGAGCGAGAACCCTCGTGGGAGAGTCCACTTTCGGCTTCTGATGACCATCTCTCACCGTTTCGGTTCAACGAGGATGCGTTGCCTTCCTCAAGGAAGCCGATACCATAGTCGTCGGCTAGCGCTCGGTAGCCGCTATAGTCGCAGCGAGAGCACTTGACATTGAAGTCAGGCTTCTCGTCATTGGTTTGTAGTGGAAGTCCACAGGCGGGACAGAGAGAGAAAAGAACGCCATGCTTTGGTGACCTCTTCATCGAACCCTTCAGAGCCGGAGAGTCTGCAATGACTTCACATCGAACGACATCTCTCTTCAGCATAGCATCGCAAGGTGCAGGCAGGAATCGGTCGACAATCTCTGAGACGAACACATCACAGTAGAGCTGTTCGGCAGGTATGTCCCTTGCTCTTGAACCCTCGACATGTAGGATGTGAATCATGGCGGTCTTGTTCTGCAGTCTCTCAACTTCACCAATGAACACATCGCCGACTGAAAGCGTACGAGGTGAGTCGGTAACCGCTTCGACACAGACCTCGTCTCCTGATTGCGAGACCTTTCCGGTCATTGTAGCGATTAACGAATCGTTTGAAGTGGCGACTCCTGAGCCGGGCTGACCAGTCAATCCGATTGAGTCACCTGGGGTGACGAAGTCTCCTAACCCAGCAGAACCCGACATGGAAATCACTCGCTCAAGGGTCTTTAGACCCTCATTCTTCGATACCGCCGACCGGGCAGGGGTTCTTGAAGCCGCCTATCGGGTGAAGCGCCAACAATTGACCGCAGTCTCACGCTTCCTACTTATGTGGTGCTCGTAGACCGCCGGTAGCCTGAACTTCCCTTGATGAATGACTTCACCCTTCCAACCACTTTCAGCAGCCATCGCTTCGATGTGCGTCGCTTTGGCCGAATGTAGGATATGAATTGCATCAGTAGCGTTGGCGAAGGCGTAGTCCAAGAATGGCCTATCCGCTCTCTCTGTCTGGAAGCCCCAAGGTGGGTTTGTAATCACTAAGCAGACCGGCCTCGGCTCAAGGTCACGCACATCACTTTGGATGAGTTCACATACCCCTTGAAGATCCAATGATTCGACTGCTTGGTGAGCTGCTTCGAGAGCTTCGCTGTCAATCTCGACAAGATGACACAGTTTTGCTCCAAGTAGCGCTGCACCGATACCTAGGATACCGTTACCGGCGCCGAGATCCATCACTTCCGTCTCACTTGTCAAATCACCTGCTTCGAAGATTTTCGATAACCAAACAGCGGCGAACTCACCTTCAGTGGAGTACTGCTCTAATTCGGCTGACTCCAAGGGGTGTGATGGTAGTGAAGAGAGTGTCATTGCAAGACGACGGAGTCCACTACCCATGATGAGTGCGTCAGCGCCATTGCGAATCAAACCAGTGGGCGTTCAGTTACCACGCATTAGGTTTCTGAGGTTGTCAGTAGTACGCTGGCTGGCCGAGCGATGCGCTCCATTGTTTACCTCGGTTCCTGGTGAAGGTGTGGCTTGGTTATTCTCCAAGTTAGAAAGAGTCTGTTTCGTTGCGCTCTGTGCCTCAGTCATCCGCGAACTGTTGGAGCCACTGGCGATGGCCAGCGCTTCTTGGCGCAGTTGAAGCATCATGTCTAGCCCGGGTAGAGCATCCCCACAGAATCTGCAGAATTTCGTCTCATCGTCCTGCTGTTGTGAGCAACTTGGACAGAATACCATGGCTAACGCTTCGCCGCTCATTCATCCACTGTTCAAGGTGCCGCTGAACAATGCTCCGTAAAGGCGGTTCGATTAATTCGCGTTTGCCACGAATATTGACCACGCGTCGATACCTGCTGCGGTGGCTCTCTCCGATGCTTCAGCAAAAGCGGGACTCTCCATAATCTGCTCAGGAGAGAGTCCCCCTACCTTGAGTAGATTGATTGTGTCGATTAGTTCTGCAGTGAGGTCAGGCCCCTCGTCATCTTCCGCTCCTTCGACTTCTAAGGGTGCACTCTCTGACTCTGTTGGAGCCGATGCCTCCGTTTGAGCCGGTGGAGGCGCTTCGACGGGAGCAGGTGAGATTGATGTTGTAGCGTCAGCAGTTCCACCTGAGAAGTTTGGAATCGAGATAGGAGCCGAAGGCAATTCGAAGGCTGCTGCAAGTGGTTCCGGCTCAGGTGCAGGGATGCTCTGATGCGGTTTAGGTTCCTCAGGTTCAGGGGTTGGAGTCGGTGGTGTTTGCACTACTGGGTTTGGAGTGGCTGATGGTGGTTGCACAGCAATTGGTGCGCCCCCTGGTTTTGTGATCCAAGCCTTGGCAGTAAATTCGAATGGGGGATGGAGCATAGGGAATACCTCGATTTGAGATATCCAAGGATCCCGGAAACAAGTCCACTTCGTAGAGGGGAAATCACCGGCATCGGAGGACGGTGTAATGATGACTTCTTCTCTTGGCCAGTCGTCCTTAGCTAGCGGGCCGACCCAACGTCCGAGATCCTCCATCGCCACATCGAGGAACATGAACGAAGCCTTGTTCGGGTCAAGGCCGTAGTCAGATACTTCGGCAGCCTCTTCTCTCGGGCGGTAGAATATGCACCAGCATGGATGGTTCAGTTGCAGGCTCGCCGCGTGCTGTTCGAATCTCTCGCGGTGCCGCCTCTGAATAATGACGAGAATCTGGGTTCTTTGGTGCCCCTGCTGCCAAGCGCCGCCCATACTTGCTGGCACTGAAGTCTGGAGAGAACCCAGACTCGCTCCTTTCACGACCTCTATGTTTCCCATTTGGAACGGGTTTTAGGAGGGGCGCTAAGGGTTTGAACCATTCTGTGTTTAGGGGACGATTCCCTCGGCGATGGCCAACTCTGCGAGAAGGACGCAGCCCCCCGCTGCACCACGGAGTGTGTTCTCGGAATAAGCGCTGAATCGTAGAGTTCGGCCGGAGAGGGAGTCTAGTTTCACTACTACAGCCATGCCGCACCTCAAGTCAGTCGTCGGGTTCTTGGAGACGCCGCCGGCGAACAAGTGCTCTTCCAAGTCAATAGAATCGTCAACTAGGAGCAGTGGAACCTCTGGTGCAGATGGTAGTTCAAGTGCTTGGGCTCGGGCGCGATAGTTGCCTATCCACTCGCGCACCTCAACCATGTCTACATCTCCTAGAAGGTCGACCTCTACATGCACCATGTGTCCGTATCGCCTAGACACTCTGCTACAGATTACAGAGATGGAAAAATCCGCCAATTCGACACCTGTGGGCGACACACGCCCTAGTAGTCGCAAACATTCCTCTCCAACCTTTTCAGCTTCTCCTGGGATATCTTTCGAGAATTCTCCACTGTCGTCGAATCGATTCATGGTTGCGTAACCACCACCGGAGAGTGATTGTTCAGTAGTGATTGAGACGCGGTCGAAGCCGATCATGTCCCAGATGGGCTTCAGAGTTAGAGCAATGGGGACAACGGTGCAATTGGTCGCACAGAGTATGGAGCCAGAGTATGTATCTGCTGCTGGAGATTTGGCTAAAGCCAGGTGATGTGGGTTGAGGTCGGCGATTACTAGTGGTACATCATCGTCCATTCTGTGGTGTGAGGAGTTGGAGAATACATGGAAGCCAGCGGCTCTCAATGGAGCTTCGATATCAGTAGCTACACCACTTGGAAGGGCAGAGAAAATCAATTGACAATTTAATTCTTCCAATTGAGAAGTAATGTCCTCAATAGAGCACTCTCCGATGATAATGGTAGGTAGATTAGGGCGCTCCTCGGGTAATTTCCAGTGGATTTCTGAGAGGGATTTACCTCTGGTAGATTCCGATCCAAAAACAGCCACGAGCTCGAACCAAGGATGGTTAGTAAGTCGCTGTTGGAATCTCTGGGCGACTATACCACTCGCTCCAAGTAAAGCGACGCCTCTACGCAACAGAATCACCTAGTCCACCGCATCTGACACATACTCATAGCCGCGCCGGTGAAACCGACATCCTCTTGAACCTGCGAAACTCGTAG
>CAXFCF010000109.1:0-4611 GCA_964000875.1 uncultured Candidatus Poseidoniales archaeon | reverse complement strand
CGGCTTCAGAAATATCGACATGAATCCAAGGTTGTCGTAGATGAAGTCCTTCATCTCCTCGATGCCTTTACCTGTCATGGCCGAGATTGGTAACACTGGCCATCCAGAGGGAAGCATCTTTCTGGTTCTAGCCATGTCTTCAGGAGTTGCTAGATCGATCTTGTTGACCACGACCACTGCCCTAGAGTACACCCTGTTACCTGCTAAGGTGTCGACAATCATGTCTGCAGTCGTATCTTCGCGTAATGTCACAATGGCAGAAGTGTAACCGAACGACCTGATGATGTCTCTAATCTCGTCGTAGGTTAGGATTGTCTGTTCGACTGTCGCTCTGACATCTATGCCACCCCTGTTGGTGCGGTGAATGAAGACCTGTGGTTTGTTTTGGTTGAGTCTCATCCCAGCAAGTTCCAACTCCCTGTGCAGTACGCGAAAGTGTGCATCTTGGAATGGATCGACTACATACAGAACCATGTCGGAATTGCGGATGACACCAAGAATCTCCTTCCCTCGTCCCTTACCTTCGGCAGCACCTCGTATCAGACCAGGCAGGTCGAGGATCTGTATCTTAGCTCCTCTGTGTTCCATGAGTCCTGGGATGCAGGTCAGGGTGGTGAACTCGTACCCTCCAGTCTCGGATTGTACATCTGTGACCTTGCTTATCAGCGTCGATTTTCCTACGCTTGGGAATCCTACAAGTGACACGCTAGCATCGCCGGACTTCTTCACTTCGAAGCCCTTAGCAGGGCCTGACGACTTCGCGTGCGCCTGCACCTTCTCCTCTTTCGCCTTCAAGGCAGCGATTCTCGCCTTTAGCTTGCCAATGTGAGCATTAGTGGCCTTATTCTTCTGGGTTTTATCAATCTCAGCTTGGATGTCGGCGATCTGTTCCTTGATCGTAGCCATCGAACTGCCCCCTGCCTCTCTCAGAACCTATGCGGCTTGCCTTGGTTCATCAAGCCGGCGGCGTCGAAGTCCTGCTTGACCATCGCTTTCTTGCCGTATCGTTACGCCTAGAGAATGATGTACTTCTTCGGGTTTAGAGTTCAGATTCACCAATGAGAAGGATGATGGGAAGTAGGCTGGAGGAGTAGTCGTGGCAGACCTAGTGGCTATGGCCGTTCATTTGCCGGATTGGTACTCCTTGTTGCAGATGAACTCAAGTGCCCTTTACGAAGCACTTGACTCAAAGTCGTTGAGAGAGTCTAGGACTGCTGGTTACTCGTTCCTTGAGAGAAGATACGACATTGATGTGGAATCCGAACTTTTGGATTGGTTAGATCGCATCGTCGTCTCGGATGATTCAACGATTTTGGAGTTAACCAGTGAAAGATTCGCCGAAGCTGGTGATGGTGAGTGGCTTGCAGACGGTCTCTGGCTACTTGCCGAGTGGTGCAGTGCAGGCGAGATTAGATTCATGGAAGGGAGAGGTTTCCTATACCTAGAACCATTCACTGAATCGTCTATGAGTGGTGTTTCCCTTCTCTACGAAGAAGAGACATGGAGAGTTGCGTCGGAGAACATGCTTCGCTCTACCAAGAAGGAGTACACAGAGGCAGTGGTACTCGATTGGATGTCGCGTCGAGAGGAACTCGGGGAGACTTTGGATGAGAAGGAGGATCCGCATGTCCTGCCGACAATGGAGAGTCATAGTCGAATCACTGACTCACTGTACCAAATGATGGGATTGGTCAGCCAAGGCGAGTATGGTGTCTTCGCCAAAAGGGAATGGTCCACCTCAATGAACTCAGGTTTCGGAAAGGACAACATTGCTTCGCTACTCGCGAAAGGAGTGATTGTGTCATGAGTCTGATACTTGAACCTGAACCGCCTAAGGATATACCAGAGGTTGGCGTTCTTGTTCTTGGAAGGTTTCAGCCGTTCCATAAGGGCCATGAGTCTCTGGTCAAGGGAGCCAGCGAAGTCGCTTCTGATTCTCGTTTGGTCATAGGGGTTGGTTCTTCCAATCGCGAGGAGAGCCTCGAAAACCCGTGGAGTTGGCAGGAGCGCATCGAGATGATATCAGTCTGGTTGGCTGCTGAGGGGATTGAAGCCGAGGTAGTCGCTATACCAGACATCGAAGATCCACCTAATTGGGTGGCGCACGCCTCGCGGTACCACGGTGAATTAGGAGTCATATACACTAGTGATGAAGGCACTGCTGAACTCTATCGGGACGCAGGCTGGGAGGTGATTGATCACCCTCTAGTAGAACGTGACGACCTTCAAGGATGGCGCATTCGCTTGACCCTCAAGATGCTCTCTACTGTACACGAGCGCGAGGGTTGTTTACAGGTGATGAGTGTGACAATTCCGGATGTCGTTGCAGAGCACCTCTACGATGGCGGATTGTTGGCAAGGTTAGCTTTCTTGGGAGCAGACTTCGAGCCAGTTGGTTAGTCGAAGCACTCATCTCCTGACCACTGATGCTGCTCGGCCTCATCAGCGAAGGACACCACTCTGTTAGGGTTGACATTCATGTCACCCACACCCAGACGAGATTCCGAGTGAATCCATATCTCGGCAGTCCCATTATCACAACCGACATGGAACAACATGTCATCGGAGAACCTCCAGACAAATGATTGGAATACGGAGTGGATGTATCCGGCCTCTTGGCTCTTTGTGATAATCTGTGTACGCGGTTGAGATTCTACCCACTGTTCGATGAATTCCAGCACTTCCTCTTTCGAAGCAGCGACATGAAGTCCATCCTCTCCGGTTGCTCGATGCGGTTCCGGGGCTATCCTAGAGCAGTTACGAGAATCTTCAGGGCACTCGCTTGGGTAGGACTCAAACTCAAGGTTCGGTGATGCAATCCAAATCAGAAGTACGCCCATGACATACAAGGTTACAATTCCAAGGGCAATGACTTGCTTGGTTTTGGGCTTACCAGCCCATTTTCCGGACTCGTTCACTCGCTCACCGCAGTAACGACGACACGCGCCGGTCTGAGGACCCTATCGTGTAGCATCCAACCGTTCTCAAGAACCTCGACTACCATTCCTGATGCGACTCCTTCTGGAGCGGGAATGGTGGTTATGGCCTCCATGGTGTTTGGGTCAAAGGGTTGGTCGGAGGCGTCTATCATCCTTGCTCCTTCGGCTGTTAACGAAGCTTCGAGGTTACCTCGAATCATTTTGATTCCCTCCATCAGAGCCTCATCAGTTTCTGGGGGGGCGCTTGACACTGCTCTGTCAAAGTCATCCAGTAGAGGGATTAGCCTGCGTGCCATACCTTGGGCGGCATAGCGGATGATGTCCGAACGATCTTGAGAATGGCGCTTTCGGATGTTGGCGATTTCAGCGTCTCGATAGGCAATCTCCTTCATCGCTGTCTCAGCTTCTGCCTGAGCCATCGAGAGTTGCTCTTCGATGGTTTGCGGCTCAACCTCCTCGACGACTTGTTCGGCTTCCGCCGTTTTTTCATCAACCAAATCGTCACCAGACTCCTCAGCCATCGGCTATTGCCACTAGTGCATCCCTCATCAACCCGACGCCGCTCAAGGCCGGTATTCGTTCAACCAGATGAGAGAAACTTCCAGTCTCTCGTGAGTCGGATGTACCTCTATGAGGGCAGCGGGCGCTTCGATGTCTTCAGCAATTCCTTCAGCTAAGGAGAGAGGTGTCTCGATCCTCCCGTTGTCTGGGTCGTGTAGCAGGAATCGCTCCGGGATGTCACACTCCTCAACCAACTCTTCGATGAATGAATCCGCATCTTCTGCTTCGCAGTAGATAGCGCCAAACAATAGTGTACCATCTTCGGTCAAAGTTTCGTGTGGTGCGATGCTCGCTTCACCACGGCGCATGAATCTCCTTCTCAACTGGCCAGCGTCCTTGTAAGTAGCAGTACAGAACTTGAGTGAGTACCCATATGGTTCCCTTGAGACTCCGGTTTCGTCTGGCATACCTAGATTGGCAGCCATCACTCTATCACGCATCAACAGAGCCAGTTCCTGTGATCCTTCAGCACCAGCGGTCAACTCGTCAGAGAGGTTGAATCCCCTGAGTTCCATGTTATCGTGGTTGCCAACGGTGATTTCCAATTCGTTGAGGTTGAGGAACTCTATGTCTGCTTCACGCAATTCCTCCAAAAGTTCCAGCAGTTTACCCTCTTGGTCAGGTTCACAAGGAATCTCGACACCCGTCACCAAGCCGGCCTCGTTACATGCCGAAATGGTCTCAAGGTACCTCTCAAGGTTGAGGTCTAGCAGGTGGAACCTAATTTCATCAAGTCCCGCTTCGGCTAATTCGACTGCGTGCTTCGGAGGGAAAGGTATGCTAGTGTAGAGGTGGATGTGGTGGCCTTTGCCGAACTCGGACTTCAGTCTCCTACATGCTTCCATCGATCTTTCTCTAGCCATCATTGGATCGCCTCCTGTGATTCCGGTTCCGGTCGCTGCCATTGCCCGTCCTTCTTCAATGACAGCGTCCCAATCTCCGATATCGCAGCGCCGCTCGTTAGCGAACATGAAGTCCACCTCACGGCGACTTTCTGACAATGGGCAGTAGTCACACATCCAGTGACATTCGCCAGTCACGAAGAGAACCAGTTTACTTCCCATCTGACATTTAATACATCCCTCTGCTTCGTCCCTTGCGGGAGGTTCGA
>CAXFCF010000108.1:0-4618 GCA_964000875.1 uncultured Candidatus Poseidoniales archaeon | reverse complement strand
CGATGATCAACCTAGCTTATCGAGGTGGAGGTCATCTTGTCATCATTCTAATGGGGATGTGGCTCGGCACTGGTGAAGCATCCCCGTTCATCAAGGACGGTGTGACCAATTACGAGTTGCTGCAATCGGTGACCTTTGTCGTCTTGTTCTGTGCGATGATTATCGGGATAGTTTTCGCCTATGGTATGAAGGAGGGCAAACCACTTCCTAAGGCAGACAAGGTAGATCCGTTCCCAGAGGGAACCTCAAAGTTGGCTAAAGTCAACGTAGCTATGCAGACTAGGACAGCTTGGTTGGTTCTACTCGGCTGCCTTTTGCTTCCACTTGGGGACGGGTTTGAAGCATGGTTCTCCGCATATTTGGTCGAAGTTCAGGAGATGGATGGGGCGACCATCACACGCTGGTGGAACTTGTTTGCAGTGATTAACTATCTCGGGCTTGCAGGACCATGGCTCTCGGATCTTTATGGTAGGAAGAGGATGCTTCGTCTCTATGCAGTTGGTTCTGCTATCTGCTATGTTGCTCTTGGTGGTTCGATGCTCGCTGGTCTTCCAGGGATGGTGACTCTAGCCATTTGGGTGCCTACTTTGGTACTAACCGATTGGATGATGTTCACTTTCATTACCACCTGGGCAGACATCGCGGATCCTCGTTTGGGTGGCACCCACATGTCGGTATTCCAGACAACTCAGGCGCTTTCAGCGACCTTCGTCATGGTCGGCCTTGGAGGCCTTGTACTCGCTGCTAGCCAGGACGCATACTGGTTGTTGTTCATGCTGGCTGGCCTGGGTCCAACACTTGGTTGGTTAATCTTCAACAATCTGCGTTTGGGTGAGGAAGAACTTGGTTCCGATCCATGGGCTCCGCCGTTTCTACCAGCGCCACATCAGGCGGTTCTCGACGCTGAGCTCAAACCCTGATTTACTGCCCTTGTTGCTCATGACCCCAATGCGCCTGCCCATCAGATTGGCTCCATCCTGCCTGCTGCTGTTGGTGGCTTACTTGTGCCCACCACTCGGCATACTGCGAGGCCTGCAGTTCTTCTTGGAATTTGGTTCTCATCTTCTCGACCCTATTACGGAGATAGACGCCCTGTGAGGCAGGTATCGAGTTCGTTTTCAGGGCGTCATCTAGTTCCCCTTCAAACGAGGATAACCCATCGAAGTCGTTCACCGACGCGAGGTTGTCTTCCAATTTCTCAAACAGTTTGCGAGCTTTCGATCTGTTACTCAACTTCATACCGATATTACCTGCAATGACCAGAAGCAAGATCAATAGGGCAATCAAGGGCATATCGTTGAACCCTCCCTCCGTTTCTCCCAATGCATTGTTTTGGCTATCGCCTTCAGTCTCTTGGTCACTGTTGTCGACTTCAGGGAAACTCGTGGCATCGTATGGATCAGTAGGTGGAATCGCATTTGCCTCATCTATGTTTGAGAACCCATCACCGTCTATATCGTCGTCCCATGTGTCAGCGGCTCCATCACCATCGAGATCTGGGCAACCGAGCAAGAACCCTGTAGAGTTGCCAGCTTCATTGATACAGTCGTCGGTTAAATCCGTGCCCGGCTGATCCGCAAAGCCATCGCCATCAGAGTCAGACCAAGCCAAGCTGTTTTGTGGAAACAAGTCCATGTCGTCTGCGTATCCGTCTCCATCTATATCCACACAGCCGAGAGTCACCATGGTCGAGTTCCCATCGCTTTCGGGGCAATAATCAGGGTTGGTCCCATTGGGGTTGTCACCGTAACCGTCTCCGTCTGTGTCACTCCACTGGGTGCTGTCGTTTGCGAACGAATCTCCTTCGTCGGAGTAACCGTCTTGGTCAGAATCCGGGCAACCAAATTTGTCCAGAGATGATGTACCCGGTTGATTCGGGCAATCGTCAACGGGTGAGTTGCTCTCTTCAGCTTCGTCGACATAGCCGTCCCCGTCACTGTCAGGGCAACCGTTGGGGATGACGCCTAGCACCGTGGGGCAATCGTCAGCATCGTTCGAGATACCGTCTCCGTCGTTGTCAGGGCAGCCATAGCGGTCAGTTGTGCTGTTTCCATGTCTGCTAGGGCAGGCATCGGCTTCCGTACCATTTACGTCATCTCCGAATCCGTCCCCATCGGAATCCTCGTGCTGAGTTGGGTTGCTGGGCACTGCATCCTCTTCATCAGCCCAACCATCTCCATCCGAATCCGGGCATCCGATTAGGTTGCGCCATGAATCGCCGGATGACTCTGGGCAGGCATCTCCCTGGAACCCTGAGATATTGTCACCAAAACCATCTCCGTCGGTGTCTTCCCACTGTGTTGATTCATTGGAAAACAAGTCGTTCATGTCTGATTGTCCATCGCCGTCGATATCAGTGCAACCAAATCTATCGCGCGTGGAATTACCCCAGATGGTTGGGCAAGAGTCTGGACTGTTTCCAGAGAGGTTGTCCCCATAGCCATCGTTGTCGGTATCCTCCCACTGTGTTTTTTCGTCAGGCAAGTCATCATAATCATTGGCCCAACTATCACCGTCACTGTCCAAGCACCCGAAATAACCGGATGCGGTTGAGTTACCAAACAAATCAGGGCAATCGTCACCCTGGAATCCAGAAGCGTTGTCTCCGAATCCATCTCCATCACTATCTATCCATTGACTCGGGTCATTTGGGAAAGCGTCGGATGGGTCGGTGAATCCGTCTCCATCTGAATCTGATCCGTAGGAGATTATCCAACCGTCTGTATAGCCCGTACCGGCGAGATTGATTGTATTTTGATCATCATATCCGCTTGCTCCGAAAGTTCCAGCGAAAACAATCAATCCATTGTGGATTGCAGATGCCTTACCATGGTCATTATCGTTGGCTCCGAATGTATGAGCCATGTTGACATCGAATGAACTTGCGTTAGGTGTCAAAGTGGCAAAGAACGCATCAATTCCGCCATGGCTGGATATGCTAAAACTACCAGCATTTCCGACATTATTGAAGTCGCCTGAGACAATCAATTCTCCATTTCTGTCATCACGATCAATAGACCAGCAATAATCTGCACCTTGGCCGCCAATTGATAAAAAGTTCATTTCGGCGAGTGGGGTTGAATTGTTGGGATTGTACGCGTAGGAAGCCACGAAACAATCCCAGTCTGAAGAACCACTAGAGTACTTCCAACTACCCTGCCAAGACAAACGAGTATCCATGCGACCTGAGAGTGTTACAACCCCCGAATCATCAATCACTACATCTTCTGCGTAACTATTGTAGTTGGTATGACTGCCTAGGTATGATCCTGAAGTAAATGTTCCACCGTTGTCCAATGTAGCTACAAACACACGGCTTCCGGTGTTCGAACGGTAATTCGGATATTGCCATCCAAATGTGCCTACATAGATGTCATAGGAAGAATATCCAACTACGGCAATGTCACCATTTGTATTTACATCGATGGCTTCCCCCACATCGTAATAATTACCATACATTCGGGTTGACCAAACCCAATTTCCATTGGTGTCTAATTTGGCAATGAACCAATCTTCACCATCTTGGTGGGATAGTGTATTGGAGCCCATGTGACAAGTGCCGAAGTAATGTCCTGTGACATACACATTGCCCGAACCGTCAATTGCTACGCCCTTCCCCTGGTCTCCATCGGTTGAGCCGCCATTCTTTGCCCAAAGCCAATTTCCATTGGTGTCTAACTTAGCGACGAAAATATCGTATGATCCATAGGATGAAAGTTGAATTGAACCAAAATTCGCTGAGTTATCAAAAGTCCCAGTTATCGAGATGTTACCTCCATCATCAGCATCTAAATCCCAACAAAAAGCTGGATTAGAACCCCCTATGTCTTCGACCCACAACCAGTTACCCTGTTGGTCGATTTTGCCCACATATCCATTTTCACTAGCTGTATTGAGTGTAAAGTTGCCAAAGTGAGTATTCCCTTCGTAATTCCCGCACACATATGTATTGCCATTAGCATCTAAATCGATAGACTCTACGAAGTCATTACCTTGATTCCCAGATACTGTTTCACCCCAGAAAACTGTATTCTGAGATGATGAAGACATTGTTTTGTTTTGTTCCAATTCGAAATTTTGAGTTATTCCAGTGGATATAGAAAACAAGAATAAAAGGACCACAATCATTGACTTCAAGCTCTGGTAATAGCGTGAATCAATACCCATGGCACCAGCCTCAAAACGGCACAAGAGTCACAATAATACAACCTTTTGCGTCTAGTCAAAGATGGTCGATTACCACTCAGCGTGCGATCCATCAGCATGATGCCACAGGGTAGGTGGATGAGGGTTCCACTTGTCCATGTGCTCTTCGATTCTCTCATCCTTGACATCTATTCCTAGCCCTGGTAAGTTGGGGACAGGCACCATTCCATCGGTTACTTCGAATGGTTTTTCCAGAAGGTCAAACGCCCACTTAGCTCCACCTCCAGGAGTACCTCCTCCGCCTGCTCCACCGAGTGATTGGAACTCTTGGAAAGCGTGCGCTGGACTAGCGGCGGCAACTTGTAGGGAGGCTGCTAACTGGATTGGGCCATAAGGGCAGTGCGGTGCGAGTGATACCTGGGCGGTTTCGCACATCGAACCAATCTCTACTCCAGCTCTGATTCCACCCACC
>CAXFCF010000107.1:0-4624 GCA_964000875.1 uncultured Candidatus Poseidoniales archaeon | reverse complement strand
TCTGCTTCTTCATTTTCTTCTTATTGAACGAGAGATTAGCTCCGTAGAAGTTCTTGGCATCTATCCAAGCGACCGGTGTGCCGTTTATCTCAATCCTTTCCAAGAAAAGAAAATCGGGTGTGTTCACAGGTCTGCCATGCTCCTTCTTCTGCTCGCGCAATAGGTCTTCTTGGCGTCGATACTTGATTCCTAAATTGTCCAAATATAGGGCAACTACTTCTTCAAAGATATCTGCTCTAACCGCAGTGTCTCCTTGGTCTACATTAGTGACCCTGTCTTTCTCTTCCGCTTTCCTGAACTCTTTCTGGTCTCTCTTTGAAAGTCGTTTCTTAGGCTCTCTCAATCCATCCTTGATCTTCGACTTGGACCACCCACGGGCGGTAAGGATGGCTCGGAATATCGCAACAGGAGGGTAGTCGAATCTCTTGGATAGCTGAAGGACAGTCTCACCGTTCTCGTAGCGCTTGTGGAAAGTGTTGGCGCGGGACATCATGCGGTGGTGCCCGAACACAGTTTTCTCCTGCATCAGTGCCTTGCGGAGCGATAGTCCTTGTTCGAGGGTGATACCCTTACCTCGTAGTCTGTCGGCGATTTCATCTACCATCTCATCTTCAAGAAATCCCCACTCGCCGGGAATCATTACAAGGCCGCAAGCCTCTCTCTCCACCCGTTTGGAAACCGGTGAGACATCCCAGTCAATCGTTTGCTTTCCCTCCGGAACTTCTAGTCCTTCAGGGAAACCGAGCGGTATTGGCTTCTGTTCATAGATTCCTCGCGCTTTGTCCTTTGCTTCAATCTCACGTTCTGAAACATCACTGCGCTGCTTGTTGTTGCCGACCCTCTTGTCACGGGCGCCACGCTGACCGCCGCGTCCACGGCGTCCCTTCCCTCGTCTGCGTCTCTTGTTCCCGTTGTCATTTGGTCGTCGTTGGTTGTTGTCGTTGCTATCTTGACTCACTTGTTGGCGGGAGGCACCCCTCCCTTTTCAACCCTAGACCGAGTAAGAGACGAGTGGTCAGAGATACGCTATTCCTGGTTCTGATGGGAAAGCGAACCGTGCCTTTCCACCGATGTCTTCACCTTCACCGGCAACATAGACGGACAGTGAAGAAACTCGTAACTCCTCTTTGATGAAAGTTGAAGCTTCTTCGATGATTGCTGTCTCATCGAGTGATGCTTTCAGCACACTACGCTCTTCTGGTGACCATTTGTACAACTGTTTCATCACGCGCTTCCATGTAGGTGGGATCATTTTTCTGATTTCAGGGTCGTGTGCAAACTCTCGGGTCATTATTACCTTCAGTGCTTGCTTCATTTGGTATCCCTCCTCTTGGAGTTCCATGCCGATACGACAGAGCTCACCCTTCCACTCCTCAGCACACTGAATTGTAATCGATGTCAACTCGCCATCTATGTGCCGCTCTGCTAAGTCACGCATCTGTCGCGCTTGGTCAATGACTCGTTGGACATAGATTTCTCGAGCGATAGCGAGCCGCTCCTCTTCACTCTCTTCTGTAATAGGTGAGAGATGAGCTTGGGCAACCATACCTTGGTTGCCTAAGGTCGCCCATATTTCCTCAGCGAAGTGAGGTGTTGCAGGATGTATCATCTTAATCCATTCAGTCAATAGACGCCTAGCCAAAGCGCCGTTGCAGCCGCCGCGGCGCTGGTACCACACCAAGTCAGAGTAGATTTCGTAATGACTGATCATCACTGCGTCACGTAGTTCAGCAGCTTCCATCGCTGTGCGCCACTGGCGCCGTCTTCCTTCGAAGGACGCTTCTAACCATGCGTCAATTGTTGATGGGACTTCTTTCCATGAAATCATCTCGCGGATGGTTGCCCAGAGAGTGTTGAGTTGTCTTCTATTTGCTTCCACTCCGATATCCGACCAATCCATACCAGCTGTAGGCCGCGCAGCGAACAGCATGAACAGGCGCATTGTGTCTGCACCATACTTAGCCACCATGTCGGTAGGAGAGACAGTGTTGCCAATCGATTTGCTCATCTTCGCCGAGCGTTCTCCCAATTCTCCACCGCAGTTCTTGCACGGCTTGCCAGATTCGGAGACATTGTAGGTAAGGTTGCACTCTTGACAGAAAGGAGCCGCCTTGTTGACCATACCTTGGCATAGTAGGAGTTGGAATGGTTCGTCGACCTCTTGGAGTCCAAAGTCCCTCAATGCCTTAGTCCAGAATCGCGAGTATATCAGGTGCATCTGTGCATGCTCGATTCCACCACAGTAGAAGTCTACATTCATCCAGTGGTTGCAAACCTTTGAGTCGAAGCAGTTTGAGGTGTTTGTTGGATCAGTGTACCTTAGGAAGTACCATGATGAGTCGACAAAGGTATCCATGGTATCCGTTTCTCTTTTGGCCGCAGCACCACATGAAGGGCAATCAGTGGCAAGGAAACTCTCGGAACTCTCCAATGGGTTTCCTTCTACAGTGAATTCCACATCATTTGGGAGAACGACCGGTAGGTCTGCTTCTGGTACGGGGACAGCTCCACATTCTTCACAGTGGATGATAGGTATTGGAGTACCCCAATATCTCTGCCTAGAAATCAACCAATCTCTAATCTTGAATTGTACAGTCGAACTACCACGCCCTTCTTCTTCCAAGGCGTCAATCACTGCTCTCTTGGCATCCTCACCAGTTAGACCATCAAATCCATCTCTAGCCGAGTTGACCATAGTTCCGTATCCCTCGAAGGCTCGCTCCATAGGAGCATCCACATCGTCACCTTTGTTCTCGATGAGAACACGCTTAATCTCAATACCATATTTATCAGCGAACTCGAAGTCCCTCTGGTCATGACCAGGGACAGCCATTACTGAGCCAGTACCGTACGACGCTATGACGAAATTACCGGCATATATGGGGACTCTCTCACCGCTTAGGGGATTGATGGCGTAGCGCCCGAGGAAGGCACCTTTCTTCTCCTTGAGCATCCCTATTTCCTTATCCGAAAGTCCGGAGACCTCATCGTTTAGGTCACGCCACTCTTGTTCGTAATCTGTTCCTGTAGTGAGTATCTCGCATAGTTCGTTAGATGGTGCTAAAGTGACGAAAGTAACACCGAAGAGAGTATCCGGACGGGTAGTGAAAACCTCGATGTCCAACCCTTCCTCACCCTCAACGGCGAACTTGATGGTGGCTCCTTCGGATCTTCCAATCCAATCACGCTGCAATGCCTTGACATTGTCGGGGTAATCGATGTCCTCCAAGCAATCCCACAACTCCTGATTGTAGTTGGTGATTCTGAGGTACCATTGATCCATGTCTCTTTGAATTACCTCACTATGACATCTCCAACATGTGTCGTTGTGCACCTGTTCCTTGGCCAGTACTGTCTGACACTCCTCGCACCAGTTGACGGTTCCAAATGCGCGATACGCTAGGTCGTTCTCAAGGAACTTGAGGAAGAAGTACTGGTTCCAGTGGTAGTAGTTGGGGTCGTGGCTCTTGAGTTCTCGACCCCAGTCATGTGAGAATCCCATTAGGGAAAAGTCCGCCTTTATTCCACGGATGTTGCGCTCCGTGATATCGTGTGGATGCCCACCTTCATCGATCGCTGCGTTCTCTGCTGGCATACCAAACGAATCGAATCCCATGGGGTAGAGAACTTCGTAGCCATCAGCTCGCCGAAATCTCGCTACGGCGTCACCAATAGAGTAGTTTCTGACATGACCCATGTGCATGTATCCAGATGGATACGGATACATTTCCAGACAGTAGAACTTCGGTTTCTCACTTTCGTGGGATGCGACGAACACACCGGCCTCATCCCACTTGGATTGCCACTTCGACTCGATTGTTAGGTGACTATACTCCTCATCCATGTGGGGTACCACCTTCCTCTGTGGGTAACTTTCCGATTTATCAGGTCGCTATCAATCGAACGGAGTTCTTCACAAGTCGTCGCCCAATCGTGGGAACTCACTGCTGTTCAGAAGAACCAACGCGCGGTCAGTGAGTCGGTACCTGAATCGTAGAGCTACTCGTTCTTTCTCTACCAGACCCCACTGCTCCATTGACTTGAGGTGGTAGGAGACGAGTTGCTGGCTTGTTTCCAGCTTGTCTGACAACTCTCTCTGAGAGAGGTTGAGGATTTCGTTCTCATGGATATCGAGCATCTGTAAAATCCTGCCTTGGATACTGTTTGGATCAGGAGTAAGAACTGGTACTGGCAGTTCGTCATCATCCGTCTTCGAATCTACCGATGAAGGGTAGTATCGAACTTTGCGCCCATCCTTTCGACGCCAGATTCTTTCTTCACTTTCCAAAACAGATAGGTGATGTGTTAGTTGACCGTTTGACATCCCTAAGGCATCCATCAGAGCGCGGAAGTGGATTCCCTTGTGTAACTCAATGTATGCGACTATGCGACCACGTTGGTAGTCACCCCCCTTCTCCTGACCGGTTCTTACGAGACCTAGTAGAGCCAATCCATACTTTGTGGCAGGTAGACGAATCCATTCTACCTTAGTTACCAGTCCGATTAGAATTGCTAGTAGGCTGGTGGATGCTACTAAGCCAGCTACAGCTGGTGCTGACACAGGGAGTCGTACTGTAGTGGTCTCAGTGGTTACATCCTCATCCTCGACTACTACAGATTGTTC
>CAXFCF010000106.1:0-4691 GCA_964000875.1 uncultured Candidatus Poseidoniales archaeon | reverse complement strand
ACAGGAACAGGAGCGGGTATTCGATTCGGTCATTCAGTGGTCGGAGTCCAATGGTCACTTCGTGGTAGAGGCGATTGCTGCCCCGGATATGCTTGAGAGGGGTATGGAGGAGCGCGAATCCAACAAATCACTCGAACAGATTACAAGTTGGCAGGAACTACTCGAAGAGACTTTGGATGAAGGTGAGTCTTGCATAGATGGAGCCTCCAACGAAGAACTCCTCAATCTGGCATCGTTCGCTCGTGATTCATTGGTGCACTCTGACTTGGATTTCGAAGATACCACATGTGCCTGGCTGAACTCTAACCGCACCTCTGGTGACCCTACGCCATCAGCAAGCAGTACTCTATGGGTGTTCTATGTTCGTGCTGATCTCGATGACCCCACACGTCAAGCGATGGTCAACTTGTTGAGGATGGAGTTCAAGGTTCATGAGTCGGACTCGGTACTCTCGTTCGGATTAATATCCAACGATGTGCTCAGTTACGACATCAATGAGGGTACGGTAGACAATCTGGTTTGGTTGATTTCTGGAGCCTTAGCAGTAGTTGTCATTATTCTCTCTCTCGCTTTTAGATCGATTCGTTCGGTTGTTTTCCCTCTGTCAGCGTTGTCCATGGCTCTTGTATGGACATATGGTTCACTTGCTGCTTTCCAAAGCTCATTTTCTGTTTTGCATGTAGCAGTCGCACCAGTCGTACTTGGCCTAGGTATCGACTACTCGATACATCTACAACGTACCTTTGAGAGGTATCGCTCTGAAGGCCACTCCACTCCGGTGGCGTGGGCTCGATCAATGAATTCACTTTCAGTGGCATTGACTCTTACTGTGGTGACTACGGTTGCGGCCTTCTTGTCGAATGTTGTATCACCTCTACCCCCGGTTAGGGCGTTCGGGCTATCTTTGGCATTCGGGGTCGTCTCGGCCTTCGTAACCTCGACTTTCGTGGTTGGTGCGATGCATGTAATGATGTCTAGTTCTAGTGATTCAAACCATCCACGTAGAAGTTCGGAAAAACTACACAGCAGGGCGAAGGAGGTAGTGATTACCCAGAGGCGCAATCAGGCGTTTGCCCTCATAATCGTAGTACTCCTAACTGTTGGCAGCGTTGTAGCGGCAGCTGCTGAACTGGAAACGGAGTTTGACCTTTCGGACTTCCTGAGTGAGGATATGGAGGTAATGCAGGTTAGGGAGGATATGTTCGCATCATACGAAGCTACGGGATGGAGGCCAGTCTATGTCCTCTCTGAACCCCTCCCTGGAGAATCACACATCTCCGATGATGAGCAGTTCTTGGATGCGATAACGCAGATGGAAGGGCGCTTTTCTCTTTCACCTAATGTAGTGATTCCAAGGGCTACGGGTCAAGGCGAGCCTCTCGTAGAATCCGTGTACGGAGTGCTGAAGGATGCAATCTCAGAGGATTCAAATCTTGGTTCGAGGCATGGGATGAGAGTTATTGGTGGTCAGTTGTCAGCTGATGGCTATGAAACCGGAGGAGTCGCAGCAGCTCTGTTTGAGTTGACTAACAACGAATCCCAAGGTGATGCTCTCTCCGGTGCATCATGGTCAGATCGTGTAGCCAAGGTAGCGGTGTTTTCGGATGCTGATGATTGCTTGAATCCATGTTTACTTTACATGAGAGCCGAGGTTATGATTCAGGCATCGTCCAACAGTGAATCGGTGGTAGCGGTGGAAGGTTTGCAAAATGCCGTCGAACAGTCGAGTGGAAAGTACGGGGTACAGGCAACCAGCTTTGTGTCCGGTGATGCTGTGCAGATCAATGTCGTTCTACAAGGTCTGACTTCATCACAGTTGGAATCTACCGCCATCAGCCTATTGGTGTCCACCTTGGTGCTTCTTGCTCTTACTCGTAGGATAGGGCCCGCAATCATTGTCATTACACCGGTGGCTATTGCCGCTACTTGGGTAGTAGGTGCAATGGCAATCCTCAACCTAAATTGGAATGTCCTAACAGTCATGGTAACTGCGTTGACCATAGGGCTTGGAATAGACTACTCCATTCATGTTTGGAGGAGGTATGATTCCCTAAGGGGCGAGTACGATCCGTGGGAGGCGATTAAGGAAATGCATTCGACCACGGGGGTAGCTCTCCTTCTTTCAGCAGGAACTACGATATGTGGCTTCATCATTCTACGTCTATCACCTATGCCTGTCATTCAGGACTTTGGCGTAGTTACTTCGTTGACCGTTCTGTTCTCGCTTATACTGGCTTTGGGGTTGATGCCCATCCTATTGGCAGCTGATAGCGTAAGGGATAACGGTAGTTAGGCGCTTGCCAATCCATCGACTGAAAGACCTAGTTCCCTAGCCACCAAGCAGAGGCACATCCATGTTGTGACATGCCCTAATGTTCGCTTCTTACTCTGTGCCCTCCGCATCACTTCCTTTCTAGCTAAGCCGGTCTCCACAGATATGTGATTCAATAAAGCAGGGATGTCCTCTGAAATTTCCGATGTACTACTTTCTATAGTTTCAACTAAGACTTCTAACTTCTCTTCTGCAACATCATTTGTGGGCTGTTCAACAGTTGGTGCTAAAGGTGGATTGGAAAGGATGGTTTGCCTAGGAAACCAGCCAAGTGGAATGCTGATTTCTTCTGGATGGTTAGTCGGAACTAAGCCGTCTCCTTCAGTGGTTAGCCACCCCTTTCCCACGAGCCTCGATAACAACTTCTCAGCATCGCTCGGAGACATCCATCCAAGATCGAGGCTCCAAGTTCTGGTTATCGTGTCAGGGTCGACTGCCATCTTCCCCCACGACCGCCAAGTCAAAGCAAGTAGGCGATTGATATCGGTTCGCGCCTCATTTTCCCTTGTCATCTCAGACACCTATCATACGCTCGCCATCGAGCACCCATCCCGCAAGGCCATCACTCCTTCTTAACGGAATCTCGGATCCTTCGTAGGGGGCGAGCATCCAAAGATATGAGCGGCGTATGTCCTCTGGTATCTTGTCAAAGAAGAATCCAATGTCGCCAGCTCTCGAACTTGATACAACAACAAGCTCCGGCCCGAAAGCCGTTACTTCTCTAAGGCGCGGGTTCAGTTTATCTGTCATGTAAGTTAGTGAAAATTCATCGGGCAGCCTTATCGAGATTGCTACATGTTCGGTCAATTCATGGCAATCTTTGATCTCACTATCATTGGAGAATAAGTCGATACACGCTCGTTCAGCTCCGACCATTAGTAAATCCACGACCTCTTTGTGCGTGGTGATTCTTGCATCTATTTGCATCTGCACTCCAGACATCGTCATTGATTGAATTTCGTTAAGTGGTAGAGGCTCCCTCTTGGTTCGGCGCATTTCTACATGCAGTAGGTGACTTCGAAGACGTTCGTCGTCCCTATCAACTGGGCCTGGCCAGAGGCCATCTGTTGACCAAACGAATCTGGCCAATATCTGAGGTTTGATTCCCATAGTTCTTGAAGCCAGAGACAGTCCACCTCCATGACCAACCGGTCGCCTAGGTTGTCACTGAAAATGCTCAGGTCTATCAAGGATTGGCGAGATTATCCTTCGTAACATCAAAGCGGGAGCGTCTCTCGCAGCGAATCGGGTCAAGGTAACAGGCTGAATGCATTGAGGTGATGAGTGGATGAGGGATTATGTCGCATTCGATCCGCGTACAGGCCGTCCGCTTTCGTTTGGGAAGATTGCGAAGTCGGGGTGGAAAGACGAGGCTTTTCGCCCTCCTAGTGGATATTGGGACGCAATAAAGCATCATGAGATATTGCCTCTTGCTTCATCTAAGACTAAGGCGATTGAGGTTAGGTGGCATGAGCGCCCCAAGTTGGTTGGTAGGGCAGACGGAGTTAGGGCACTTCCTAGGATATTAGGTCAGGAACCAGAACAGGCGCATATGGTTTTGTTATCTGCATTGGGTGATTTAGATCCAGAAATTCGCAAATCAGGTCTATTCGCCTTACCATACTGTGCTCTTTCGCGACAAGGCGAGTTATTCGAATGGCTAGACGAACTACTGGATGACATCGACCCAAGTGTCCGCCAAGCGGCCTCAAATTGTTTGGAAGTTGTTGCTCCTGTGTTTCCTTCGGCTACCGAACAAATTCTGGCGGATGAGTTGAGGTCGGAGGTAAAGGCGAGAAGGAAGGCGGCGCTCAACGCGTTGAGAGAGATGTGCCTGGTGTGGCCGGATGTCGTAGCAGAACATCTGGATGAATTGTTGAGGGATCCATCAAAACAGATTCGTGCAGAATCATCCAAGTTGCTTGTCCCGTTGGCTAGGCATAAGTCAGCTAAGGTATGGGATGTCATCAGTTGGAGTTTCAATGATGATTCACCGCAGGTAAGAATTGAGGCGGCAAAGACTCTTCCTACCTTGGCTAACTCAGCACCTAGAATCGCAAAGATCCTTCTGGAACATGCTCTTTTCGACCATGATGAGAGAGTCAGGAAGCCCGCACTAAGGGCATTAAACTCCATCGATGTTGCAGGATTTAGGATGAGGCAACTATGTCTTGATGGCGTCAGGCACTCTGATCCATCAATAAGAAAGACTTGCATCATGATGTTGCCTAGAATTCTCACAAAAACCGAGTTAAGAGTAGAAGCATCTGAACTTGTTCACCAAGAGACACGTCAGGATTTGCTGGAACTGCTGAAGGAGTTTGCAAGGGATGCGGATATCGAGGGTACTGAAGAGGAG
>CAXFCF010000105.1:0-4727 GCA_964000875.1 uncultured Candidatus Poseidoniales archaeon | reverse complement strand
TCAGCCCACACAACCTGATCTACAAATCTTCCAGACTGGACTTCCCGGATTGCCTGACAACAGCCATGGCGGAGCATGGGACGCGCGGATTTACTTCTCACACTATCACAGTGGAGTTTGGGTTCTTGATGTCGAGACTCTGATGAAGTATGGTCTGGAAGATGAGAACAAGACCGTCGTCTACGCGGAATCAACTGTTGGCTATTATCTTCCACACGGAGCAGATGGTGTAATCCTCGACTCAGCCTACTACGACTTTGAGTGGATACCGTTCCTTTGGGCCGCCGAGTATCATAACGGATACATGTACTCCTCATGCATCACTACAGGGCTCTACATCACTCAGTTAGACATCGACAAACCGTACATGACCTGATTCATGTGCAAAAGCATTCGACAGTTAAGGTATTGAACGACTGTACGGACGCCGCAGCCGTTAGCGTCGTAGACGCTACTGAGGTGAGTCATCGAAATGAGGCGCAAAATGGTGAGCGACGAATCCGCTGAAGTGAGTCAGCAGATGATAGTGTACGCCTTGGTAGGGCTAGTTTCTCTGAGTCTCCTTTCGATGTCCGCTTGGCTGGTGATGAACTACACTGGTTCTGGATCCAGTGGCGATGGTGATTCCAAGCCATTCATCGATCCGGTGATGGAGATTGAGGATGATAACCACAGCCACAGCGACCTACTTGCCCACCGCCTATGGACTGACAACATGCAGTTGATAGACTACCACAATCTGAACTGTGACGGTAACGAGAAGCCACCAACCGAACTCGATAATGTCGCAGGAAGACCCTGCTATCCCGAGTACAAGAACCTCGGTCCAACTCCTGGTGACAGTTCTGAGGTCTCCATCGAAGGCAACTTCTTGGACGACTGTGTCAAGTATCCAGACGGAACTGGAGGTTGCTACGCCTATGTCTCGTCCTACAACCAGTTTGAGATACTCGACATCTCAAGGCCGAACAACATCACTCTTCTCTCGACCTACTACGCTGAGGTCGCTCGAATCATCGACATCAAGGTCACACCTGACAACAACTGGGTGCTGATTAACCACGAACTGACCAACAGCGAGTTAGACCCTATTCCCAACGACGACGATGCTAACAGCGGTGCCAATCGCTTAGATGTCATCTATGTCGGTAACAAGAATGAGCCGGTCAAGGTTGCCGAGTGGAACAATCCACCTGCAGGATTCCACAACCAAGATGTCCATGTATACTGTGACTGGGATCCTGCAAATCCTATCTGGGCGCAGGAGGAGTGTCACCTCTTCCTGTTCGGTGCCGATCCCTATCCTGAGATGACTGAAGGTAGTTCTGGCACTTACTACAAGGGAACTCAGATTTTCTATGTGCCTCTTGGATTTGAGTCATGGCTGCCAACCAATACGGACGAGCAGCAGAATACCAGTCGTGAAATAATTCGCTGGGGAGGCTACTCACCCGAGATTGAAACGACCTGTGGTGGCTCCATCTTCAATCACGATAATGTGTACCACGACCATCCTATAACAGGCCAGAAACTTCTCTATGTCTCATACTGGGGTGCAGGTCTCAGGATTGTCGATGTGTCGAATCCACCTCCGGTACCAGATCCCGAGGGGATCTCATGGCCACAAAACAACGAGGTCGGTCGCTGGCTAGGTTGCCCGACAGACAGCGAGGGCTGGTATGGGCCTGACGGTGGAGGACACGCAGACATGACTCCTGATGAGTGGCTTGACGCCAACCAAGGTAATGACAACATTCACTACGCGGTGCCATACGACCACTTGATCTGCAACGGGGTTTCAGATTACACTCCTGTTGCTCAGTGGCCAGACGAATGCGGCACTGGAGTTGACGATCCGGAGCATGGCATCAACTGGAGGCATTACACCATCATCGCACCGGAGTATGGCTCCAACTCAAACCACACCGGGTATGTTTGGACTATCGACACCACCGACCCAGCCAAGCCCTTCTTGGTCAGCAAGTGGAAGCTTCCAGGACAGGGAACCCTTGCGAATGGCAGCAAGCACCCTCAACACTACATCCCCGGGGGGTACATCTTCAGCCCACATAACGGTGACACAGGGACAAACGGTCATGTCTACTGGGCGCACTACCACGCAGGTACTTGGGTGACCGACCACGGCCGTATTTGGGAGGATATCGTGTGGAAGGACGGGACACCTCAGCCTGAATTCGGGTTCAAGGCGATAGAGGAGCTTGCCGAAACCAAGACTATGGGATACTATCTCCCCTCTGGTCCGGTTTGGATAGAGGATCCCACCAACACGCTGGAATACGACATGGCTGACTGTTGGGCTTCGTGCGTCATTCCATTCGACTGGGGGTTGCAGTATGATCCTCGAGGATACATCGTTATTTCAGAAATGGTAAGTGGCATCTATGTCGTTCAGATGGATGAAGACTACGACGCTCGCTATCCGTATCCACCTCTTTGGGATCCAATCGGTGAGTGATTATGCAGAGAAGGTTAGTAGCTCTGTTCCTATCACTGCTGCCCCTGATAGCAGGCTGCATAGGTGCTCAAGAGGAAGGGATACCCGATGACTTCCACGGTGATGACATCTATCCGCCAGTAAAGGTCGAGGCTTTCGAATTGACAAACCATCTGAACGAGACCTTCAACTCCAGCGAGTTCGACGGTAAGGTCGTCATATCCGTCTTCATGTTCACTCGATGCCCTGATGTGTGCCCGGTCGTTTCTGCCAATGTTCGTTGGCTGACCAGCCAACTCACTGCTGAGGAGTTGGATGGCGTCGAGGTCGTATCGATAACTGTCGACCCGTGGTCGGACAGTCCGTTGGAGTTGCACGCGTACAGGCAGAACCTCAGCTTAGATTGGGAGCACTTGACGGGTCCCGTGGAATCACTTGAGCCGGTATGGGGTAACTTCGGCGTCGGCTTGAAGACATATGCTAACGATACCACAGATAACGGAACCAGTGCCCGACACCATCCAGACTATGACTATCTAGTCGACCACTCGACTGGCACCATCCTCGTCGACAAGGAGGGCTATCAGCGAGTTTGGTGGGGGGATGTCGATTGGATCCCTGACCTTGCGCTTGAAGATGTCAGAACGCTTCTTGCAGAGTAACTAGGCTCATTCTTTCGACGCCGTTAATTACCGAGCATCGGCTGTGATGCTCATGGAACTCAAAGGCGGAGTCATCGCGTTCCTAGTTGTAGGGATGTTGGCCACTTCTGGGCTTGCAGCATTTTTTGCTTTCCAGGCGGATTCCAGCAGTGACGAGACAAAAGTGGGGTCTGAATCTGATACATCGGGTGATGATGCTACTGGAGACGGTGGTTCACAAGTGGTGAACATGGTTCCATCCCTGTTCATTGGCAAGACGTCTTTCGATTATGGTGAACCCGTAAACCTGACTGGTTGGGTAGCTGACGAAGAGACGAGTACGACTCAGATATCGGTATCCATATACTCAGAGGAATCGATATCGGCACCAATTCTCCAGCCATCGGTAGTCGCCGACGAGAGTGGTGCTTGGAGCATCCTGCTACCATATTCCGAGCCTGGTACTTGGTTGGCTGCCATTTCCGCTACAGATTCATCAGGGCAGGTCACCGAATCCGAGATGGTGGAGGTGATTATTTTGGAACCAGATGAGAAGCCAGTCAAGGTAGCAATCCGCTACCTTTCTCCACAAGATGAAGGAGCACCGGGTCTAGTGACAGGAGATTTGATTCACATGTTTCCTGCTACCTGTTTCGTGGAGTATTGGCCCGAAGGTCAAAGTAGCATCGAAGGTCAGGTCAATGGACTCAATGGTACATTCGTCATTCCAGTTGATGTAGATGAAATCGCAATCAACGGAACGCTATATGTGACCTGCGGTTTGTTCACGGTCAACACCACTTCCGTGTCTTACCAACTTCCCATTCCTGTCGAGCCACCTGAAGAAGCGATTGCCGATGAGGATCAAGACGGAATCATTGACGAGAGAGATCAGTGCCCTAGTACTCCTAACGATGAACCAGTTTGGCCAACTGGTTGCTCTGACTCACAACTTGACAGCGATGGAGATGGTGTAACAGATGATACTGATATCTGTCCCGACACGCCATTCGGTGAGATAGTCGACTCTCAAGGATGTGCTGATTCACAGATGGATGCCGATAGTGACGGCGTACCGGACTCAGGTGATCAGTGCCCAGATACACCTACGGGTGAATTGGCAGATGCAAATGGTTGTTCAGATTCACAGAAGGATCAGGATGGCGACGGGGTGCAAGACTCCCTCGACCAGTGCCCTAACACTTTCCCAGGTACTACGGTAGGGCCAGACGGTTGTGAGGTAGTTGTATTCGATAAGAAGGATAGCTGGTTGTGCCAAGGCAACGGGATAGGTCCGGTTTACGATTTGAACTCTGACTATGGTTATCAAAGGAACAACAACAACCCATTCACTTGCGAAGTCACCGTTACGATGGGTTCAACCACCATGACGGTTGAGTCTAATGGAATACCCAGCCACGACTTCATTTCCACAAGAGGGTGCTGTGCTGACGAAGTGGATTACACGACGACCATTCCACTCAATCCGGTAAACGATTCGGATGGCAACTACGAGATGGCTCCTGATCGTGGCCCGATAGCGATGGCCGTGAACGGTGCACCAATCTATGGGCCTGAGGATGGCCCAGGTGGTGATGCAGTCGCTCTTGAATTCAAGTATTACACAGAGA
>CAXFCF010000104.1:0-4758 GCA_964000875.1 uncultured Candidatus Poseidoniales archaeon | reverse complement strand
TCTTCTTGCGCCCTATCCATTTCTTGATGTCCGAGATGAACTCATCAAAAGAGGAGTGTTTGAACTGGATCTTTTTGCCGAAGTGTTCGTTGGCAGCGGTAATCAGCCTTGGGAGACTAGTCTGCGGAGCAGTATGATCTGAACCTTGGCCAAACAGCAGATGTTCAGGTCGCCAATTGTAGGTCTTCTTGTGCATATCCAACAAGCGTTCCATCTTCGCCATTGCAGAATCAATGTTCACATTGTCACCGCTCTTGCGATCCAGTGGTCTATCCTCGAATCCCCATGCCATTAGGTTGGGATAATCTGGAACTTGTTTGATGGCTAGAACCTCAGTTTCGCCATCCGCCGCTTCCCAGTAGAAGATTCCCTTGGCCTCTTCGGCTACCCACGGACCCGCTCCGCGAGTGAAGATAAACGAGTCAAGACCACAGCCTTGGAGAATTGCTGGAAGTTGTCCTACATGCCCAAACGGGTCTGGAACATAGCCGACTGAAGAGCAACCACCGTGCTGGTCAGCCACTCGCTTGCCTGCAATTAGGTTGCGAACGAGCGCCTCGCCACCGACGATGTATTCGTCAGGCAGTACATACCAAGGCCCAATAGATAGCCTTCCTGACTCGACCATTGACACGAGACGTTCACGGTTCTCGGGGCGGACTTCGAGATAGTCCTCGAGAACTACCGTCTGACCATCCAACTCGAACGAAGGGAACGCCTCTGGGTTCGTTTCCATAAGGTCGAGTAGGTCATCAACAATCTCGACCAACTTGTAGCGATACTGCTGGAACGGAAGGTACCACGCACGATCCCAGTGGGTGTGAGGTATGATGTGACCAACCAACTTTGAGTCACCCATTTCACTTGCTACATCCAAAGTGGGTGTCCGCT
This sequence comes from uncultured Candidatus Poseidoniales archaeon, assembly GCA_964000875.1. GTDB lineage: Archaea > Thermoplasmatota > Poseidoniia > Poseidoniales > Thalassarchaeaceae > MGIIb-Q1. The sequence goes on along the minus strand of CAXFCF010000104.1, from coordinate 3,867 downwards.
CGATAGGCTCTGGTGTCGGTGCGACCGGATCTCGGAGTGGTTTCCTAAGTGGCGATAACTCGCCTATCTCGACGACTTCTACCTCAGCCGCATCCCGCGGATCATGATCGACCTCACGAACCGCTGGGAGTTCCTTGGGCTCCTCTGGTTCTTCCTCCTCTTCTTCCTCGACCTCTGACTCATCTACCTCTTCCGTAACTTCCTCGGCCTCTGACTCTTCGACGATCTCATCTACCTCGTCTTCCTCATCTTCATCCGACTCAGAAGAGACTGCCTCTTCGGCAATCGCTCCAGCCATCATCGATGCAAGGTCTGGAGCATCCAAACTAATCTCAGTAGAGGGTGGATCTGCTGGTGGACCGGTAGGGGGGCCTGATGGAGGCATGGAAGGTGGGCCGGTAGGAGGGCCTGATGGAGGCATGGAAGGTGGGCCTCCTCCCATCATCGATAGGGCAGCACCCATGTCGACCATGTCAGCTGGGTCGACTTCCTCCTCATCGCCTTGCTCTTCGACCATATCTTCTTCCATTGGTTCATCGACAACCTCGGCCTCATCCTGAGGTTCCTCATCGACTGGTGGACCAGCGGGAGGCTTAGCTGGCGGACCACGCGGAGGACCAGAGGGTGGGCCTGAGGGTGGACCAGAGGGTGAGGACGATGGAGGGTCGCGAGATGGTGGGCCACGGGACGGGGGGTCTGGAGTCGGTGGACCACGGTTGGGGGGACCCCGTGGGGGGCCTGATGGTGGACCGGCCGGGCCTGTCTGCTTGACTCTCCTCTTTCGCGCCATGCCTCGCCTTGAACCGTACCGCCTATCAATTCTATTCCAACGGAAGTTGGAATTCATTTTGCAAGGAACTCGAATAAAGAGTCGTCACAATCGGGCGCTACGAGGGTCAAACCTGCCGCCATCCCACCACTTTTTACGGAATTGTAGAGAGTCACAGAATTCTCGTCTCTGGAGTCATGATACAAGAGAGCGGCTCGCATCGTTTGGAGGAGATTATGGTGAGCGATGCCATGCCTGAGACAGAGGTGAATAGGACCGAGAATTCTGTCGTATCTACCTAATTTCCGAATCGGGTCTCGACAATTCCTCTCGATGGGATCGAGGATGGTCTCATCCTGATATTTTGCTAGTGCTTTCGCACACCACTCATTCTGATCGTCAGAAACGAAACCGTGCTCCAATACCAACGCCTCTGAGGACTCACGCCCGACGGCCTCGGCCACGGCAATTATCTCGGGATCATTGGCGGCATCAGAGAGCCATTCGTAACCCTTCTCAGCACCTAGATAACAAACTGCAGCGTTGATGGCATTGTAAGTATACAACTTGCGAGTAAGCTCAACTGTGAAGTTCTCCTTGCATGTGAATCCTGGTACCCCCCTTACTAAACCGGGGGCGACAAGTGCATCACCGTCGAGTGGAAGAGACCAATGATCCTGAACCTGAACGGTTAGTTGCCCAAGCCGATTCTTCTGCTCCTCAGTAGGCTCGATGCATGATCGCAACACCTGTGCCTGAGCAATACCGACTCTCTGAGAAACCACCGATTCTCTGACCAATGCGGCGGGGGCAGGGTGATTCTCTGCTAGTATTACATCGACCGCACGATCCAATCCTGCAACAGATTCGGCCCAACTAGGGAGAGAGTTAGCGCCGATTGAAGTCAGAATCAGGTTTTCCTCTTCTAAACGCCAGTCTTCCACTGATGCAGTGTGGCCTGACATTTCCTCAACCTCTCCTGTGGCGAGGTTAACGATGTGATATGAGCCGCTGGAGAGTTGTGCGACCATATCCTCTACGGGATCGACGAAGTGAATTCGCCAACCAGCCCTTGCCAAAAGTTGAGCTAAGAAACCGCGACCGACCTTACCGGCACCGAAGATGACTGCCAGTGGCCTCTGTGCTAGACGCGCTACACCGAGTACGCTGACCTCTTGGCCGCAAACCCGTATTCCGCTTCGTGAACTAACAAGTTGCGGAATCTCAGCAAGCCCGCCACCCATGGACAATGATGTGATGTCGAGCTGATCGACAAGTGCCATGACGGGTTCGTTTAACTCGTTCAAAGCCGCCATAGCATCCTCGTCACCCGAATCGATTGCAAAAGCAAACTTGAGTGCCGCTTCTTTGCTAGGATTAACTCCGAAACGATTTGCCAGTGACTTAGCTCCGGTTCCAGTGGAGAGGTATGTGAGTGACGGAAGTCGGCCGAGTGGCGGCAACCAAGACAAACCATCCACCTCCCCTATTCCAACGACTCCTACATGCTCACTGGTGTTGGCAAGGTTGAATCCCTCGCCCACTCCTAGTTCAAGACCAAGGACACCTGCAGTCAAGTCGTCACAACCACAGATAACCTCGGCACCAGAGCGAATCCCCGACATCTCCTCTCCTGCTGCGTGAACCTTACCAATCACATCCTCAGGTAAGTGAAAGTGACCGACGCCGGAGAAACCTCGCATTGAACGGGTATCGCGAGCCAATACACCTGTGAGTTCAAGGTTGAGACGATCCTTGAGTTGGACTGCCACACCATCTCCGATTTCTCCAAATGAGGCCTCCCATTGTGCGATTCTACTGGGCACCCATGCACGCGAGGAAGGGAGTACATGATCACCCTCGGAGGGTCTTTCAAACTCAACAGCCATCGGTTCATGCCAAAATATGGGTCGCCCTACCATCTCACCATCCTTGATGACCAGTGCTGATGGACCATGCGCCGTAATTCCAACTCTCTCAACTTCACAGCCCCGGGAGGAGAGCCATTCCTTCAGGTGACCCCATGTCCATTCGGAAGAGGGCCATGATGCCATCTCCCATTTTCCTGAGTGACCCAAAATGAGTGCCTTAGTGGCAGTGGTTCCGACATCTATGCCGAGCGTGTACGGTGGCTCAACTGTCACTCACACACACCCCTTGCACGATCTCGCGTGCGCGTTCGGCTCATGGAAGGTCCTCTGGTGAGGTTGGCCATCGAACAGGCTTCCAGCCGAGTGCAGAAAGTCCTGGTTCAAGATCAATGAACCTGCCGGGGGAATTTGATTGCGCCGCTGTCAACAGATACCCGGGAATGATTGGGTGGCCTTCGCATGATTGTGGATTCCATGACAATATGTCTGCACTGACTGCTTTCGAATGGTACTCTGCAACATCGACTTGAAGAAACGCCGTCGCTTGTAACCTACCACCTCTCTCCCAATGCTCGGCCTCGTTGTGAATCACTGTACCAATGCGGGTGACGATGACTTCGATGTCATGCTCCAGCGCCATCTTGGATCCGAGGCGCTCAACATACACCTTCGACTCACCATAGGTGCTAGTGGTCGCAGTACCATGCCTTACTCCAATCATCTCCCCCTCAAGCGAACCACCTTCGGCTAACTCATTTTCAAGACCCACCTGAGCTAAACCCGAAGATGCGAGTATAACTCGCCTCACGCCGGAACGAATCGCATTGCGCATCAGGTTCGTTGACACCATCACATTGTTCCGCAACATGCTCTCGTCACTGTTCGAGGGATTCGCATCTGCCGCAAGGTGTACGACCACTTCGCAGTCTCGAAATATGTCCAACCAATCATCATCTGTCGCTTCTGCTAGATCAAGATGTATCGAGACGCGGCTTGGGGCAGCGGAATCTTCGATGTTTCGTCCCGCCTCCAACCACTCATCGTGGGGACGGTCGACCCCGACCACATCATGGCCATCAACAACCAAGCGGTCGAAGACAACTCCTCCCACAAGGCCGGCCGCTCCTGTAACTACGATTCGCATGTAAGTAATCAGCCGATTTGGCACTTGGCTATTGACTCCTCGCTCATGGAAGAATGAAAAAACACACGATTCTCCGTAGGAGA
>CAXFCF010000103.1:0-4766 GCA_964000875.1 uncultured Candidatus Poseidoniales archaeon | reverse complement strand
CTAGGCTCCTCTGTCCTCAGAAGTATGCGATGAGGGTGCTGGTCTAGCAGTTCCCTGATTGCATGCAAGTTACCAAGCGCAAGGAGACGACCGTTGTGAAGAATGATGATCTGCTCTGTAATTCTCTCTATCTCCGAAAGGATGTGACTACTGACGAGCACAGTCTTGCCCATGGCACCGAGTTCTCTAACTACATTCATGATGGTGGTTCGAGCGAGTGGGTCACAACCGGCTAATGGCTCGTCGAGTATAATCAGGTCGGGGTCATTCACCATAGCATGGGCAATCTTCACCCTCTGCCTCATTCCCTTGGAGTATTTTCCAATCTGCTTGTTGGCAACATCGGCCAGACCAACGAAATCGAGAACATGTAGTGCCTTTTCTCTGGCTTCGTCCCGGGTATAACCATACAATCTTGCTAAGGTGGCTACGAAGTCCAAACCTGTCATCCAATCGTAGAGGTGCTCCGACTCAGAAACATATCCAACTCTGGAGTAGGGGGCTGGATTCTTGAACGGATTGGTGCCGAACAAGCGCACAGTACCTGAGGTTGGAACCAAGCGACCAACTATCAATTTGAACAGAGTCGACTTGCCTGCGCCATTTTGGCCAAGAACTCCGGTAACTCCCCCCTTGATAGCGAGACTGACATCGTTCAGCCCAATCACCGAACCGTAGGTCTTGGTAACATGGTCAATCATGATATGAGGAGCTTCGGGGATGGGTTGCCACTCCTTGACGCCCTCGCCAGTTTGGGACATGTCGGGAATCATTCTCTGGTGACCTCCAGAGAAGAGACCCTTACCGAGAGCACATAGAGAGATACTGCGTTCATCACTAAGAGCATCACCAGGCTCCAAGATGCGGAGTGATCGTAGGTATGGTTCAGACCGAGCATCCACTGACCGACATGCGCCAAGTTATCATACGGCGATATGAGATATATGGCACTCTTGTCAAACAGTTGTGATATCAAGAACGCTACTAACTTGGTACCAAGGATGATTCCAAGGAACGCCACAGCAGGGAAGAACTTACCATTGCTGACTGCCGACAATGCCAAACCTATGCTAGTGTATGTGAACACGAGCAAAGTACCCGCCGCAAATGCGGCGAGGAACAGAAGCCCCGTATCGAGCAGGTAAGCCCAACCTTCGCCATTAACCATAATCGCTCCCACATAGTACATCGTCAAAGTCAGTAGAACAACCACCGACAGAATCGTGGCTACCGATAGGAACTTCATAGCAGCGTAATCACGCCTGTTGATAGGCCTTGAGAAGTAGATCGCGGAGGTACCGTGGAGGCGATCTTCACTGATGATACCGCCGATGATGAGTGCGGTTACTATTGGATAGGTACAGGCATTGCGAAACCAGAAGCTGAGTACATGACCGTACAGGTTACCCCGGGAAATTCCAGCCAAACGCTCTATCTGCTCGGTTCCTGTGATTGAACCCAAAGCGAGCATCGCAAGGTCTCCTATCGAGAGTATGAGTACACCGAAGATAACCAACTTGGTCATGATCGGCCACGGTTTGTGACCCTTTGAGAAGAGACCGTAGACATGGTATCTGAGGATTGCCCAGTTGCGAACCCAGCGGGAGTTAAGTTGACCCCTCCACGGTCGATAGATCTGGTGGAATATGGTTCCACCAGTTGCCTCACTAGCAACTTGTGCAACCTGGGCGGTCGCCGTCTCGTCTCCATCTCCAGAGCCAAAAGCAACCTCCATCCTAGACTGACCTTGAACGACTCCGCCTTCTTCACCTAGGAACTCGGCATCTCTTGTAGTCGTCTCTGTCATTTCTTCAACGGGTGCTACAGGGACAGGGGTCAACTCATCGAACAAGTCATCGACACCGGGAATCTCATCGGACATCAGAACTCACCCCCCGGTCTTGGAGGAGCCGGTGCAACAGATCTTGGATTGGGGGGTGTCTGCAGCAAATCTGCTGAACTCTTAACCCCGTATCCCAAGCGATCCATGATGACGAGGAAGAGATCCTCAAGCGAGGGTTCGTAGTCCTCCATCCTTCGTATCTGAACACCCGCCTTGGCAGCGATTTGAAGAATCTGGTCATAGGTCGAATCATCGGTTCTGCTAACACGCATCACCCTACCTGTACGACGAGGAGACAAACCGGCATCATTCAGAGCAGACTCCATCTTTGAAGCACCACCCCAAACCCATATCTCGATCTCCCTATCTATCGCCTTTAGATCCTCAATCCTGCCTTGGGCGATTAGTTTGCCCTTGTGGATCATCACGATTCGATCACATATCCTCTCGACATCCTCCATCAGATGGCTACTCATAACAATCGAACGACCACCTTGCTTGACCACTTGGAAGAGGGTGTCAAGCATGAAGCCCCTAGCCTTAGAATCAAGGCCGTTTGTAGGCTCGTCACAGATGACCAAATCAGGGTCGTGAATGATGGCGCAAGCGAGTTTGGTGGCTTGCATCATTCCAGTCGAGAAGGAAGAAATCGTCCGATAACGTTGATCCCTGAGGCCGACATACTCGAGCACCTCGTGCGCCCTCTGCATGGCCATGTTAGTGTTCATCCCAGTCAATTCACCACAGTACTTCACTTGGTGTACCGCATCCATCTCCGGTGTAAGGCAGTCGTATTCCGGCATGTAGCCAATCCTTTGCCTTATCAGATCGCCTTGGGTTCTGACATCATGGCCAAGAACAGTGCCATCGCCCGAAGTGAGTTGAATCAATCCAAGAAGCGTTTTGATGAGTGTACTCTTTCCGGCTCCGTTTGGGCCCAAAAGCCCAGTTGCACCTGATCGAATCTTCAAATCGATTTCATCCAGAGCAACATGGGGGCCATACATCTTAGTGAGTTGATTGGTCTCGATGATGAACTCAGACATCGTAACCCCCCCCCCGCTCTCTTGGAGAGCGGGTAGTCCTTCAATGAATCCCTCTATGGTCCAACGCCATCCCTGACTCGGACAGCTATTCCTTTGCGGAGGCTCATCATTCCCGCATGGTCGGAGGTGGAGATACCATGCCCGAGGAGTTCTCCGGACTCATTCAGGACCAAGCAAGGTGACCCGACAGACAGGTTTCCAGATGTATCAGTGATGAATCCATGCATGACATTACGACCCTGTCGCACAAACGGTTCTGCATCAGAATCAACCGTAACCGAGGCGAGATTAACACCCTCTAGAATGTGTAAATGACTGGCTCCATCCATTGTCAAGGAGAGACCTCCGTCGGTGAGACGGGGAGAGAATAGATGAACACCATCCAGCTTGACATTGCTGACCCTCTTAGTACGGATGATGATGAATTCAAATCGATTCACTTCTTCATCAAAAAGAGAAGAATCTACGCCCGTCATGAATCGCAGTTTGTCCCGAATTGCCCATCTTCTGAAGTGACCCACGGGGTTGGCCCTCTCCGAGCCTTCAACCATGCTTCCTAATTGACACTCAAGTGATTCCAAAACTTCGTCATGCCCGAGGTTTGAATCGATTATGATTGGCACGGCTAATCCCTCACAGGGGAGAGCTCTGTGACTAGACTCAACGGTGACATCCCAAATCGATTCTGGACCATGGACATGTGCGAACGGATTGAGATCTTCAAGTTGGTAGGGAATCACCCCCAAAGGAGTGAAGACAAAGGGCAAGGTGTTGGGCCAACGGCGAACCACCTTCAACACCAACGAACCGACCCTCTCGCGCCATGGCCCTTCAACGCCATAAAAGAGGATTGGAACCCAGTCAGATTCACTCATCACATCACCGTGGTGATTCGTGGGTGGTGGAGTCCAGGACAACCTGCGCCGTGCAGACTTCGCCCTAGGAGTTCGCGAAAGGTCGCAACTGTATCTTAGACCGCCAGCACGGACGCATCTGACATTGTTGACAAGATCATCTGGCATGTTGTCGTAGACCCACTCCGTGGCTTCCCGCAAATGCGGATCTGCGTGGGAGCGCTCCTCGACTAAATTCCAAATTGTACCATCACGAACCGCTTCCCTACAACGTGCAATCTCGTTAATTGTAACTTCGAGGTTGTGCCGAGACAGGATTTCAGTGCGCGCATCATCGTCCATATCTCGAACATCAGCAGGAGATATGCCTAGAAGTGTGGAGGAAGAGTGAGGCCACTCGACCAACCCTTCCAATTTCACAGTACCAGTAGGAGTCAGCAGACGGCCATCACGAGCGAACAGGACATAGGCTGCTGAATCGAAGAGATCAGCCCCAAGAGCGATGGTTATTGGGAACAGAATCGGATGCCCGCAACCGAACATATGGATTGGGCGACCTGCGTGTATCGATGACTTAACAGCGACCAGAATCTCGACCAATTCCCTGTAGCGGTGCCGTTCCATCAGAGGGACTATTCCACCTATCGGATGAACGGCAAACGGTTGTGCGGACATTAATTCCGCCGACTTCTTCCTTAGGTCGTCATGGGTGCCTCCCTGTATAGGCCCATTGAGCAGCGTCTCAGCAGCCACTTCAAGGGACTTTGGCCCCCTTTCCGCTGTCACTTCGACAGCCGAAGAGAGCTCTTCATAGGACATGTCTGGACGACCAAAGACATCGAGCATAGTCGCCACATCAACGCCAATCTCTCTCTGGAATGTGACTATCTCCTCAGGACCAACCTGAATCTCATCTCCGTAGACATACTGCTGGAAGGTTCCTGAGTCTGTCATAATCATCCCCGGGAAATCAAGCATCGAGTGAACCCCTTCGGATCGACCCCTAGCGTTCCATTCCTCACT
>CAXFCF010000102.1:0-4807 GCA_964000875.1 uncultured Candidatus Poseidoniales archaeon | reverse complement strand
TACCGTTCGTATGAACATCCATTTCAAGCACTATTTTGGCTCTAAATCAACATCATAGATGATGGAAAGGGATGAGTGAGTTTGAAGGACTAGGGATTCTCCCACATAGTGGGAGACCACCATGCGAAGGAGCACCTCGAAGAGCCTGACATCGATTCTCATCGTTTCTCTGATGCTGCTAACACCGCTTACTGCAGCCGAGATGACGAGTTACTCCGGGCCAAGTTCGATAGGTTCGACAGGCAACACAAGAACAGTTGACGGATGGACAGTCCCGGGAAATGGCACGATTCTAGACGGCTGGCTCGAAGTAGGAAGTGATGTCTTCACCAGTATGGGTAACGGGACGGGTTGGGATGGTAGCGCAGCGAACGCAAACTTCTCCCAAGGATCCTATCAATCGACGACTTCGACCCACTTCGATGGCTTTCTCAGTCTTTCAACCAACGGCAGCTTCGGAAATGTAGACTCATTCACTCAACCACCTTCCCTACAACTTCCGCCCGGAATCTCCACTGGTGGCTCCGGAGTAAATTGGTTACCTACCGACCTAAACTACACAGGAGTTATTTCGGGTAACGCCAACACTATCACGAACGGAACCATACCTGTATCTGCTACAGAAGGCAATCTCGTCGTCGGCTCTAATCCCGGCACAGGAGTTGTGGGTGGTGCTAACTCTTGGATTGCTGGACCGCAGATACCGATTCCAACACCCATTTCCAACTTCACCTTTGAATTCGATCACTGGTACCACATCAACACTCCTAGCAATGTCAATGGAGACATGGATGGTGTCTGGGTAGAGTACCGCTTGGACAACGGCGCCTGGACATGGATAGCCCCTGTAGGGGGTTACAACAATACCATCTCCCCAAACGCCAGCGTCCCTAACGGTGCTTCCACTAACGGAACAAACGGATTCCCCGTTTGGGCAAAGGTTGCTTATTCGGGATGGGAGCATGCTGTCTTCGAACTAGATAACTTGACTGGAATCAACAACGCATCCAACATACAGTTCAGATTCCGACTGTGGACAGATCCCGGAAGCACCACACGTCCTGGTTGGTATTTCGACAACATGACCATAATCAATGTCGGTGCTGCCAGCGGCTACTTCCACCATGGTTGCTATGTCAACACTGGAACATGTGGGTACTCAAACAACGCGGCTGCTGCACTCCAACTCTCATCACCAATGAATCTCTCAGCCTTGACCGGGAACCAGATACTTCGAACCCGTTTGGAATGGGACTTGGAGGGCTCCAGTTGGGACAACTTCTGTGTCGAGATGTCAAGCAACAACAACACATGGGTCGATATTTCATCGACCAACAACGCTACTACCACGGCCTGTAGATCTCGCGCTGGAGCAATACCGGGCAGTGGATACACTATTGGAACCACCACATATGGAGACGAGACAAACGCATTTGTCAACCTCGACCTTTCAATCCCTTCCCAGTTCGTCGGTGCTAACACCGTCTACCTGAGATACAGAGTCGACACAGACAGTTCAGTTACCAATGGAGGTCTAGTAGACTCCAGAGAAGGACTGACACTGGATCGCATACAGGTTCGATCGGGGCAGGGTAATGGATCCACAATTCACTATGACAACCATCTCACACACTCTTCAGATGCCTTTGACTATTCCATAGGAGGAGCTGCCAACGATTGGGGGTACCAAATGATTGGAGCAGGTGGCCTATTCTACAACTACGGTTTTGAGGATGCACCGAGCACACCACCGGGCGGCTGGAGCACACTGAACCTCGGTTCTGGTGATGAATGGGAGTATGGATCTGTATCCAACGCACTTGGCTCGGGTCCCGCATCATGGCCTTCAACCAACTACGGATTTGCTATCGATCTAGATGGACCCTATGATGGGAGCGAAGAAGCACACCTCTTCACACCTGCATACAACCTTCCACTTGGAGCCAGCGCTCGCCTAACCTTTGACCAGTGGCGCTCGGCTGAGACCAACTTCGATGGTGGTGCTGTTTTCATCAGCGTGAACAACGGTACCTTCACCCACTTTGACCCTGTATTGGCAAACGGTTCCTCATGGTACGATGGAACATGCAATTTCTGTTCGACACCACTAAGCAATCTCGGTGTATTTGACGGAAGACAATTCCTCGGCACCCAGTCATGGCAGACCACGACTGCCGACCTAACCTCATACAGCGGTTCGCACTTACAGTTCAGATTCACTTTCGGTTCTGACTCGATTATCCATCAGGATGGATGGTACCTAGATAACATCGGAGTTGAGGTCGACTACTTCGAACAAAGTGGCGAATGGCTGAGTCCAATGATTACTCTAGACGATGTCGGCGACGGCTTTGTTGATGTCGAAGCGAACACACCAACTGGAACTTGGATTGCAGGCAGTGTGACTGACTCAGCAGGCAACGAGCTTGACGGTTATGAAAATCTGAGTTTCCCAATATCATTAGCTGGTATCGACCGTGACACCTACCCTACCATCAAAGTCCAGGTAAATATGGGTACGACCAACCCCTTCGTCTCCCCACTTGTAACATACATGCATGTAGGAGCGATGAGATACTTCGGAGGCGAATCACCGCAAAACGGATGGAGCATGCCTTCAGGCCTACAGTACAGCAACGGAAACTGGACTAACCCTACACAGGCACCAATATCGATAGAATCAGGGTTCACAATCTCCGACGCACCAATCGAATCAATCAACATCACAGGAACCGGCTCAGGAGTTACTGTGCAAATCATTGACTCTCTGGGCAACATGATTGGAAACAACCCACTTGGAAGCACAATCAACTATCTGACCCCTCAGCCGGGGATGGGTGTTCGATTCACTATCGCGCCTAGTGGCTCACTTTCAATGGCTGTCGCAGAAGCGGCACTCATGCAACCTGCAGATGGTGGAGAAATTGATGTGACAGAGGACGGGACTATCGACTGGTCATTCCCAAGGTTACCATCCTTCGGCTACTATGGATGGCAAGAATCAATTCACAGCCAAGACGGAGTGGTGAACGGGCAGTACTCGACGAGTTCCTCGTTGACCAGTTCTTCAAGTGGCGCATCAATCGAGTTCCTAATTCCAGATGGATCGATGGTCACCTCGGGGGCTTTGACTACACTACCTACCTCTACTACTGGCTCAGCGATAGGGATCTCCGTCGCCTCAAGCCAAATCGGAACCATAGCGAGTGGCTCAGATGGCTTCTCCTCCTTCACGCTAGACGCAGCAGCCCTAAGCGCGATAAACTCACTTTCGGCTACCTTCTCCGACACCACTAACAACAGGGATTTCCGTGTCGTCGAAGTTGAGTTCACCTCGCAGAACTCAGAGCAGATCGACTTACTTGGCCTGCAAGTCGGTTACGAGTTAACCGAGAATGTCACCGGACTTGGTCAGCAGATGTACGATTACCACGCATCAGAACTCCAGGGTTCCATCCCGGAGTTCGTCGACATCCCACTCTCGTTTGTAGCGGATGCAGGGGCAGTATCGTTAAATGGAGGTATAATTCACGAATTGATGATCACTAATCACCCATTTACGGCACCAACAACCCTCTATCCAGACGGCTCAATCTACGAAATTGTAACCACACACCACCACTTAGTCGACAACTCGCAGATAGGTCAAATTCACCTGATGGGACACGCATCTGATGGAGAAAACCTCAGTTGGTCAGTTACAGACCTAGATACAGGTGGTACCTTCACCAGCAGCGGTTCGGATAAGTTGAATCTTCTCCAGAACTCAACCGTAAGCGAAGTAAATGGGCAGTGGCAAGTGACTTGGAAATTCAATATTGGATGGCTGTGGGATGATGTAGACAGAATAGACTGGGCATCTAGGGCAACCAACCTCACCGGAGATGGTCTAGCTCCTGCCTTCGCAGTGTCAGGTGGACCTGGGAAGAACGCTGTGGAGAATGACCTACAAATCGATACTTTCGAGGTCAGGGATCAGTTCGATCGAATAGTCACCATCGACCCTAACCGAGACTTCTACGCCGAAGGTGGTAGTGACTTAACGGTGAGTGGAACTGTGAGGTTCCAAGATAGCACTGGAGTGAGACCAGAGAGTAACTCCTTCTCAGTTGCCGTTAACTTCTCTGGCACGGAATTCACCGTCTCGAGTCAAAGCAACGGAGCCTTCACTGGAACTCTGACTCTACCAAGTGACTCATCTCAGAACACAATCTTGCCAAGAATCGTGCGAGTTGGACCGGCCAGCGGACATTTCGGCACAGAGGATCTGACTGGGCCGATGGACACCGTCGAGGTCTTCTGTGATATCACTGCACCGGAAACAGGACTGTTCCACGTACTGACAAGCAACGGATTACTCGATGCCAACGGACATGTATGGGATCCATACGAACCTTTGAGCCTGCATCTAACTGTCAGTGATGCCGAAGCACTTGGTGAAGATGTAACCCTTCACTACTGGAGAGAAGGAGTCGATGACTCCGATGAAGATGGAATCGCCGACGAAGCGGAGTACCAAACAATGTCTAGGCCTATTTCGATGCCAGGAGCATCTGACAACCAACAAGTCACTTTCTCTGGAATCGATGTCTCTGAGATTGCTGATAACGACAGATTAAGCCTCTATGTTAGTGGGACTGATTGGGCTGGATTGCCATTCAATTCAGCTGGCGGACATGGTATGGACTCGGACAAGGCAACAATGGTAATCGGCATCGAAGCTTCGACTATATTGTTAGAGAGCTCACTTGAGTTGAACACCATCGAGGATTACCTAATAGTTGGCCAGAACCATCAACTTTCGATG
>CAXFCF010000101.1:0-4813 GCA_964000875.1 uncultured Candidatus Poseidoniales archaeon | reverse complement strand
TTGAAATTGCCCCTTCTTGCACCATAGTGATGTTCAAATCAACAACACTCCAATTCCTCACATCTATGGTTTCATTCCCACCATTAAATTCTTCCAAGTTCGTCAAACCATCACCATCTTGGTCTGCATTTGCATCATCTCCATTTAGAGGGTCTAATCCATTATTAACTTCCCAATCATCAGGTAAACCATCATTATCTGTATCCCAATTTGTTGGATCAGTACCATTTAGATATTCTTCGAGGTTTGTTAAGCCATCATTATCCGCATCAGATAATGCATCAGATGAATTCGAGGAATTTAGTCCATAATCTTCCTCCCAAATATCTTCCATTCCGTCATTATCAGTATCTACCCAAACTACATTATAGACCAATGGATTTTGCCCATTTGTTATTTCAAAGCCATCTGAGAATCCATCGCCATCCGTATCTGCATCATAAGGGTCTGTTCCGTACTGTAACTCCCAATTGTCTGTTAGTCCGTCTCCATCACTATCTACTGCCGTTGAGTTATCCGAAGTATTGTTATCGCCTACATTATCAGTAGTATTTTCATCATTTGTGTCGGGAGCAGTGACCTCAATCTGTCCCTTATCCTCTCCGATACAGCCTGATAATGCAGATGCAAATAGCAAGATTGCGAGCACTAGTGTCCTTCTACGCATACATGAACCTCAATATTAGACGGTGTTTAATCACTGCGTGATTAGGCTGTTTTCGCCCTCATACAGAGTTTGACCGTGTCCCGTTGGATTCATGAATGGGAGGTGGGTCGGCGAGACATGGTTCCAGAGGGACTGAAGCAGGCATGGGACGAAGCCCAGTCGCAGATAGATGAGGGCGAGTTCGACACCGCTTTGGAGACGCTCCGCGGAGCGTGGAATGATCATGGTGACGCAGCCAACCACGCTAAGACATGGAGGCTCGTAGGCGATGCGAAGCAGGACAAGGCACTGGCTGACGAGACAGTCAACCGCAAGTTGCTGAGGGAAGCTCACAATGCCTATGAGAAGGCATTGAAGATAGATCCAAAGAACCGTGAGGCGAGGCGTCATGATAATGCTCTGTTAACCAAGATGGATGGCATGGGGATTCGCTCCTCCAGCCTCCCTAAACTGGTTGATGACGGAACCCCCACCATCTACGGAATGATTGCTATCGTGGTGGTCGGAATGATGCTCTTAACTTCAATCAAGTATTTGCCTGAGATAAAGCATGCACTGGGCTTGACTTCAGAGGACTCCACCGATTGGGACGCTACCTTGACCATAGAATTGTACTCAAGTGCTGCACCCAAGGCCGTTGATTCGTTCAAGGCTCACGCAGAGGAGGGTCGCTACACGGGAATTGCCTTCCACAGGGTCATCGACGGGTTCATGGTTCAAGGTGGCGACATAGAGTGTGGTGAATACCCACTTGGCACATCGTCTTGTGGCGCCGGAACTGGTGGCTACTCGGCTATCTACTATGGCCAGGGATCCGAGGGTGACATGACTTCATGGACAATGCCTGACGAGTTTGATTCGTCGAAGAGGCATGCGCCTGGTATTCTGGCAATGGCTAACTCTGGACCAAATACGGGTGGTAGCCAGTTCTACTTCGTAGACAAGGATAGCACCCCTTCACACCTTGATGGACCAAATGAACAAGGAGGCGGTCACACAGTATTCGGCATGGCGATATCAGGAACCTATCTCGGTAGCGATATCACCGGTATTGACCTAATTGACAAAATCAGCCAGGTCGAGACCGATGCTCAAGACAGACCGGTAAGTCCCCCTTACATCCACAGTATCGACATCGAGGGTGACATAGCTCACATGCACCTTATCTTCCCTTGAAGAAGAGGTACAACCCAACTTCGTTGGGTTAAAGGGCGGGTTCCATCCCCGTTGAGCCGGGGATGAACATGACAGCAACCAGTACCTTCACCAAGGCCGATGGCACCGAGGCAGAGTTCCATTCGCTTCCATCGATGGAGGCATCGTGGGGAGTCGACCTCGCTTCGCTTCCATACACCATCCGTGTCCTTCTTGAAGCGGCGCTTCGCAAGTGCGATGGCTTCCTTGTTACTGAGGCTGATGTCGCCCGTATCGCTAACTGGACTCCAGACATGACTCCCGAAGAGATTCCGTTCATGCCTAGCAGGGTCATCCTGCAGGATTTTACTGGCGTACCGGCAGTGGTTGACATAGCTGCCCTGCGTGACGCGATGGTAGATCTGGGGGGCGATCCAGAGAAGGTTAACCCACAGGTTCCAGTAGATTTGGTGATAGACCACTCAGTGCAAGTCGATGTATCGGGACTTTTCGCAGACGCCCGCGAGCGAAACCTGGAGATAGAGTACCATCGAAACTACGAGAGGTACCAGTTTCTGAAGTGGGGTCAACAATCACTGGACAACTTCCGTGCCGTTCCACCGGGTAGAGGAATAGTCCATCAGGTGAATCTTGAGTGGATTGCTTCGGTAGCTCGTGAGGAGAATGGCGTATGGCTTCCAGACTCACTTGTAGGTACAGATTCGCACACTACTATGATCAATGGTTTGGGCGTCCTTGGTTGGGGTGTAGGTGGTATCGAAGCTGAGGCAGTGATGCTCGGCCAGCCAATCTACATGCTTTTGCCAGAGGTGGTAGGATTCGAATTGACGGGTTCACTGAAACCTGGAGTCACTGCTACTGACATGACGCTGAGGATTGTCGAGATGCTGAGGGAGCACGGCTGCGTAGGCAAGTTCGTCGAGTTCCACGGGGCTGGTCTTGCTAACCTTTCACTGCCCGATCGCGCAACTATCGCTAACATGGCACCTGAGTATGGCGCAACATGCGGCTTCTTCCCGGTCGATGAAACGACTCTGGACTACATGCGGCTCTCTGGAAGGGACGATGACCACATCGAGAATGTCAAGCGATACCTCACTGCCCAAGGCATGTTCCTGACTCCTGAGTCAGATACACCCAAGTTTACCTCTCAGGTGAGTCTCGATCTCTCTACCGTCGAGCCGGCGCTCGCAGGGCCCAAGCGACCACAGGACAGGGTCGACCTCTCCCAGATGCAGCCACACTGGCGTGAGAGTTTGACTGCACCCATCGGGCATTCTGGACATGGCGTAGCCGAGGGTGATCTCGACAATGAATCAGATGTAGAGGGCAAGGCATTCAGGCTCAAGCACGGTGATGTTGTAATCGCCGCAATCACTTCCTGTACCAATACCTCTAATCCCTCGGTCATGCTTGCAGCTGGCCTTCTGGCGCGCAACGCCAGAGCTAGAGGAATGAGCATCAAACCGTGGGTCAAGCCAAGCCTTGCTCCTGGATCCCGTGTGGTCACCGAATACTACGACGCCGCAGGTTTGACAGATGACTTGTCTGCACTAGGATTCAATGTCGTCGGCTACGGCTGCACGACATGTATAGGAAATTCTGGCCCACTTGACGCCGAGATTGAAGCTGCCATCGATGCTGGCGATCTTATCGTAGGATCGGTACTTTCTGGTAACAGGAACTTCGAGGGTAGGGTGCACCAGAAGGTGAAGGCGAACTATCTCGCAAGCCCTCCTCTTGTCGTTGCCTATGCACTGGCGGGCAACCTCGATATCGACATTCAGAACGATTCTCTAGGTAAGGACTCGGATGGTAATGAGGTCTACCTCGCTGATATCTGGCCGAGTGATTCTGAAATCCAGCAGACCGTTGCTTCCAGCATCACGCCAGAAATGTTCCGAGATCGCTATGCGGACGCCACTAACGAGCCACGCTGGGATGCTATTCCAAGCAAGCCGTCCGCTCTCTATCCATGGGTCGATGAGTCGACTTATGTCAGGCTCCCTTCGTTCTTCGCGGGCATTACTCCAAAACCGGCTGCAATCGAATCAATCGAAGGCGCACATGTGTTGCTCAAACTCGGAGATTCGGTGACCACCGATCATATCTCGCCAGCCGGAGCCTTCCCGCACACTGGCCCTGCAGGCCAGTACCTCGTCGGCAACGGTGTCGAACCGAGGGACTTCAATTCGTTCGGAAGCCGTCGAGGCAACCACGAGGTGATGATGCGCGGTACCTTCGCAAATGTCAGGATTCGCAATCAGGTTGCACCGGGTACTGAGGGCGGTTATACTACTCACTTCCCTTCTTCCGAAGTGACTTCGGTGTTCGACGCATCGATGCGTTACCAAGCGGAAGGTATCCCGCTGGTAGTGCTAGCAGGTTCACAATATGGCACAGGGAGCAGCAGAGACTGGGCGGCGAAGGGCACCTTCTTGCTCGGTGTCAAGGCAGTGATTGCCACTTCGTTTGAGAGAATCCACAGATCTAACTTGGTTGGTATGGGTGTATTGCCTCTGACCTTCATGGATGGTGAATCCGCTGAATCGTTAGGATTGGATGGTACCGAGACCTTCGATATACCAGCCAGTGCCGATCTAGTTCCACTCAGTACCATTCCTGTGGTTGCGCATAAGTCGGATGGCTCCAAGGTAGAGTTCGATGCGGTTGTGCGACTCGACACGCCCGTGGAGGTCGACTACTACCGTAATGGCGGCATCCTACAGACCGTATTGAGGAACCTCGCAGAGGTTTGATTCGTCTCAAATTGCATTTTCTGGTGTTTGTCGGGAAGGCGGAATCGGTATAGACTTCAGATGTAGGCTGGGCCTTATGGCCCAGCGCACACGCACGAGAGCGATATCGCTCGTCATCGTCATGCTGCTGAGTCTACACCTCTCACTGCTCGGTGCTGTAGGGTACCCAGACGACTCTATCCTCGAAAATCTCGAAGAGCCAGCAGCGGCAGGTACATCTCAGGCCTCCATA
>CAXFCF010000100.1:0-4881 GCA_964000875.1 uncultured Candidatus Poseidoniales archaeon | reverse complement strand
ACCACGCTGGAACACCTGCTGAACCACCGGTCAACATCGCAGTCTCCCTACCTCCTGCCCACTCTGCTCCCATCAGACCCCAGCCCCACTTTCCTAATTGGCCGACGGTCAAGCAGACTCGCTCCCCACGCTCAGTAATCTTAGCCTCCTGCTTGACTACATCCTCGGTTTGCCAAGGCATCTTGGATGACTCAGTATGAATCTCAATTGGTATCTTGAGAGCTTGACCGGTAATCAGTGGTTGAGCCGTGATATTCTCCCTAGTCCAGTTCTCAGATGGCTCACCCGAATCTACTAGTGCAGTCAAATTGTGAATGAATACACGCAACTCGTACTCCCCGTCGGGTATGTCAGAAAAATCGAAACTGCCCTCGGATAAGTTTCCTATCGAATCCTCGTAAGGATTGGAAGCGCCGCCCTGAGCGTGTAGTTCCCACCTCAATTCCTTGGCCAAAAGTTCTCTCTCGCCGAGGTTATTGACCTCCATTTTCACTAGATGGTAATCATTGTCAATCCAAACGTTAATCCAAACGACCCCGGTGCTATCGAGGCAACCTTCTCCAGGGTCTAGAATGGTCTCAGAGGCGGTGGAATCCATCCATACGGAATCGCTAATTGATGAACCTAGGATACCGGTAGACATCGAAGAGATCAGGCCGAAGAAGACGACACCATAGGCAAGTCCGAACAGGAAGGTCACGCCTTCGGGGCCACTGAAAATACCCTTTCGACCCTCTCTCCGAGCTCTAATCCGTTCTAGATTGCGATCGACCCTATCCTTCTCGGAAACTTCTGCGAACTCCTCCGGGGTGACCTTGCCGTCATGATCGGAATCGAAGTGAGCTGCCAACTCCTCCGGGCTAATCGACCCGTCCTCGCCGACTTCGATGTCAGAGGGCAAGGAGTATGGCTCCTCTTCACCGGAATCTGACGGTGGCATCGCCCCTACCACATAGTGGTAGGAAATGAGGCTTTGCTATGGTGAAGAGGGTGAAGAATGTGCCACCTATGACGGTAGCACCCGGAGGGTGAGCCTTAATCGGGGGTGCCGGCCTGCTCAAAGTGATGAGAGCCACTGATGTGTGGAAGACCCGCCTGCTAGCACTGTTCGTCGTATTACTGATGATGCCACTCGCGATACTCGGAACGAGTGACTACGAGCCTGAAGATAACGAAGTAGAGATTGATTTGCCGAGCGAGGCGAACCACTGGCCCACTGAAGCCAGAAGTGGTGCTACATCGTGGTTGTTTGAGAACGCCGACACCGAAGGTGACACTGGACTATTCATGTCCAGCGCCATCGCCTCGGACGGAACCATTTGGGTTGCCTATTACTCGGCCTATGGACGCGACCTCAAGGTGGCGAAGTGGAATGGATGGTCTTGGGAGACTGACACCGTATACGCGTTCGGAGACATAGGCAAATATGCAGAGATCGACTTGGACTCCAACGAAAACCCTCGCATCGCTTCGTTCGATGTCACCAACGCCATTCTCAGAATATCTCGTTACGATGGAAGCGCGTGGTCAACCCAAACGGTTGCTCCTGGTGAGAACACTGGACAGGGAGACCCCTACTCTGGCTCTGGAAGAATCGGCTTTTCGATTGATGACACTGACTCCGAGTGGTATTCGTTCTTTGTTGAAGAGGTCGAAACCAGTTCATCTTTCGACTACAACCTATCTTTCGCGTTCTGGGACTCGTCTGACTCAACCTGGGCATACGGCACCATCGATGATGGTCAAGGAGAGCGCGCTGATGTCTCTGAATGGTCGGAAACCGGGAAGTTCAGTAGTCTCAAAATTGGAGCCGATGGTAAGCCTCGTGTCGCTTACATTAGTGAGATTTGGCAGGGCGTCGACTTGATTCCTCAGGGTGTTGACTACTACCCGCACTACGCACTACGCTACGCAGCGTTCGATGGTGGCAGTTGGGCAATAACCGATGTGGAAGTCAACAGCACTGGCTCAGCATACCGCCCAGCATGGTGGCTGGAGATGGTTGTTGACGGATCTGGAAACGAGTACATTGCATACCAAAACAACACAGGATTCGATACCGTTCGCCTCGCCACCTTGACCGGCTCCACTTGGACCACCGAACTGTTGGCGAATGGAACCAAGAACCTAGGTACCACGATTCGCGCAGAGGCGAGCAGTGGCGGTGAATTACACATATCATACTACGATTCAAGCAATTACGACCTTGTCATGTTACGTGGATCCAACTCAAACTACGAAGAGGTCACCGTGGCCTCACTTGGAACGGTTGGAGAGTACGCTGACCTAGTTATCGACGCGAATGGAGAGGAAGTCTTCGCCTACCGCGACGGAGATGACAAGGATCTCGTCATGGCAACTCCGGCAGCAGACAGTGATGGTGATGGTGTGGCAGATGCACAGGACAGGTGTCAGAACACTCCTGCCGGCAAGGTAATCGATGACTCTGGTTGCCACTACGACAAGCAGATTCTGACTGTCGATGGCAGCGACAACCAATATGTCGATGTCGTCGAGGGTGCCGACGGGCTACTACGCCTAGCACACTATAGGAGCCTGCCAGAAGGGGTCGACTCTTGCGACAGGAATATCGGTAACGAGACCGAAGACTGCAACTTAGTTTATCGAGTCCAGCAAGCCGATGGCAGTTGGGGCGCACCGGTTGCGGTCGATAGGCGAGGAGAGACTGGACGATACGCATCGATAGCTATCTCCCCTGATGGCACCGAGAGCATTGCCTACCACGCTAAGACAGCAACCAACAACTTTGGTTTCGTGAC
Organism: uncultured Candidatus Poseidoniales archaeon; assembly: GCA_964000875.1. Classification (GTDB taxonomy): domain Archaea; phylum Thermoplasmatota; class Poseidoniia; order Poseidoniales; family Thalassarchaeaceae; genus MGIIb-Q1. The sequence goes on along the minus strand of CAXFCF010000100.1, from coordinate 2,101 downwards.
ACAAACCGCAGCGATGATTGCCACCAATGATGGTACAGGATGGACAACCTCGACCATCTCCGAGTCAAACTCAACTGGCTGGTATACCGACCTCGCCATAGATTCCAACGGAAACAGGGCAGTCACCTATACCGATAACTCAGGCGACTTCTCGGAGCTAATCTTTGCGCGTGAAGTAGGCAACTCGTGGCAGGAAGAGACCGTCCAGATGAACGGTACATTCGCTAGTGTGGCGTTTGTCAACGATGTGGCTCATGTCGCCTATTACAGTTCCAACCCAGAAATGATCAGGCTTGCAATCGAGGACGGCTCGGGTGGTTGGAGCATCACGAACATCACCACGACCGGAGTTGTAAGCGCTTACCGGCTGGACATCGATGTCACAGATGATGGACGATTATTGATTGGCTACATGCGGGGACTGGACGATGCTAGCGATACCATCTGTGACTCGCCACAGGAATGTACGATACAAGTAGCGGAGTGGGACGGTGCGAACCTGACCTATCATATCCTACACACCTCGACTTCCTACAGCTACGCATATGTCTCAATCGATGAGGATTCCGCAGGGAACCTACACGCCGCTTGGTACGATAGCCGCACAGACGCCCTTCAAATCGCATCACCTACCCGATTCGGGCATGAAACCCTCACACTGCTTGATGACGCCGCTGGTGGCACCTATCCCAAGTTAGTTGTCGACGAGAACGGCTGGGAGCAAGTCTGGTACCACGCTGGTAGCCAACTGAGAGAGGTTCACCGATGGGCTTGGGAAGAGGACCACGACTTCATCGATAACGACGACGACCAATGCCCTGGAACACCTTATGGAGCCGAAGACATCGACTTCTACGGTTGCGCTTACGAACAGAGAGACGACGACTATGATGCGATATCCAACGCCGATGACCAATGTCCAAACACTCCTAGTTTTGAGCGACACCTAGCCGACTCCGAAGGTTGTTCGCCTAGTCAAAAGGATACTGACGGTGACGGTGTGATGGACAATGCCGACCTATGCTCAGGTACCACAGACCTTGAGACTGTGGACAACAATGGTTGCTCCGACGAACAGCGAGACACTGATGGCGACAGCGTCCCTGACAATCAGGATCAGTGTGAAGATACACCTCTGGGAGAGTCTGCAGATCTGAACGGATGCAGCGAGAGCCAGCGAGACAACGACGATGACGGCGTCAAAGACAAGGACGATTTCATGCCCAATGATGCGTCCCAACAGACAGACAGAGATGGAGACGGCTTTGGTGATAATCCGGAAGGAACCCAAGGCGATGACTGCCCAGACGAACCAGGAACATCACAAGGAGAGCCTGCAGGTTGTCCTGACTACGACGGAGATGGCTTAGCCGACAGCGTCGACGATGACGACGATGGAGACGGCTGGTCCGATGCAGATGAGATTGCAAACGGAACCGATCCACTCTATCCGTTGGATTTCCCGATGACCGATGACTCCAGCGATGGAGGAGACGGCGGAGATGGAGGCGATGGCGGCAGTGATGGCGACACCAGCGGCAACGCTGGTGGTGACGAAGGCCAGGGAGACTCTGGCCCATCGGTCGTTTTGATGATTGGAATTGTTGCCTTAGTAGTGGCACTCCTTGGAGTCGTGGTAGTATTGCTACTACCGAAAAAGGGTGGCTCGGCAGCCGCCATGCCACCCATACCTTCGCTAACTCAAGCAAAGGCAGAACTAACCACAGCCGCAGAGCCTGCAGCTACCTCCAGTGGTGGCAAAGGCGAGATGGTCAAGTTGGACAAGCCATGCAAGCACTGCGGTGCGATGGAAGTCCACCACATCCCATCCTACGGAGCCGACTACTGCAAGAGTTGCTCGCAGTACAACTGAGGTGAGAACACACATGGTTACAACAAAACTAACCGGAAAGTTAGTCGCAACAGTCGCCCTACTGCTGATTCTTGGACTCAACCCCTTACTACAAGCAGAAGCGAGGCCTACCGGAATATCGGGCGTACCCTTGGGGTGTGTCTGCCACAGTGGCTCTGAATCACCTTCCGTCAATGTGACGATTGAAGGCGTTCCGGAAGCCTACGAATCGAATACTACCCATATCCT
>CAXFCF010000099.1:0-4883 GCA_964000875.1 uncultured Candidatus Poseidoniales archaeon | reverse complement strand
TCGGCCGAGAAGGTTTCCAGAATGATTCGTCACAACTTGGGCAAGCGATTGTATGTTGTTCTAGAAGCCCATCGAGTTGATCTCCATGAAGGGAGTCTGGACTGGGGTGGAAATCCTCGATCAGGTGATCACTGCGGAATACAGCACCACACTTGTTGCATTCCGATGCATAGTCATTGAAGGCACCGACATGCCCACTAGCTTCCAAAACTGCAGAAGGGGTTACAGTGGGGCTGTCGATTTCGACGATATTTCCCTTGGAAAGCCAATATTCTCTCCATCTCTGCTGAACCTTTCTGAGGAGGCGTCCGCCAACTGGGCCGTAGTCGAATAGGCCTGCGACTCCACCGTGGATCTCGAATGCAGGGAACACGACACCTCGCCTCTTTAGCAGTGAGGCGAGTTCTCTGCTTCGCTCTGAATCATCAGCCACGGGGTTCCCCTCCAACCGCCTTCGGCGGTGGTTCGGTTCTCAACCCTTCGGCGGGAGAACCTTCAACCGTACCGATATCTGCGCAATTGACATGGGTCAGGCAATGGTCGAGATTGTTCAGAGCGCCTGCACTGGATGCGACCTTTGCATTCATCATTGTCCGTTTGAGGCTCTGCTCCCCCTTGCCCAGAAACCTGCAGGCTTCAGAAAGCGTCCTGTCGTGGTGTTGAATGAGAATTGTGTGGGTTGCCTTTCGTGCATAGGTTCGTGCCCTACTGATGCACTTAGGGAAGTCACAGTACCGGTATCATCGAATCGTTCTCCACTCCTAATTGAAAGAGAAAAAGATCCTCGTTGCGAATCCATTGATAGATGGGGTACTGATGGCAAAGGCTGGGCGTGAAACAAGCGCTCTTTCTTAGTTTGATAAATCGAATTATTGATATATCGAGTTGTCTCCCTCTAACCCATAAGATTAGAGGAATTAGTAAATGACTGACATAGTATATCTCGAAGATTGCGAGGATACCGAAGTTTTGCTAGATTCCCTTTGTCAACCAGTTAGTCTTTGGTTCAAGGAAAAGTTCCCCGATTTCACAGAGCCACAGAAGATGGCAATCCCCACTATAATGAACGGTGACAACCTGTTACTTTGCAGCCCCACAGGTAGTGGTAAGACCCTTACTGCGTTCCTCTCAATAATCGATGAAATGGTTAGAAAATCGTTGGATGGTACCTTGGAAGAGAAGGTCTACTGTGTATACATCTCTCCGATCAAAGCTCTAGCAAACGACATCCAGAAGAACCTGATTGGTCCATTGACCGAGATTAAAGATAGGTTTCTTCCAAAGAGGGCTAAGGATATCAGGGTAGGTCTGAGAACGGGTGACACAAGTCAATCTGATCGTCAAAAGATGTTGAGGAAACCTCCTCACATACTGATTACCACTCCTGAGAGCATGTCGTTGGCTCTAGCCTCCAAGAGGTTTAGGCCACTGATGGAGGAGCTACGTTGGATAGTCATCGACGAATTGCACAGTCTAGTTCCTTCTAAGAGGGGAACCTTGCTTTCACTTTCCCTCTCTCTTCTCGACTCTTTGATCAAGACACCAGTTCAAAGAATTGGTATTTCCGCCACTATGGAACCACTCGATGAGGTTGCCAGATATCTTGTTCCAGTGAAGGAGGGCGGCGATCCTGTTCGAATCGCCAAGGTGAGTGGTGCAAGGGAGTTGGACATGGATATCATCCTACCACACCCAAGGTTCGGCGACCCGACTTTTGATCATAAGCAAATTCTTGAGGCAAATGTGGAGAGAATTCTCGACCTAGTAGAGGCTCACACGACAACTATTGTCTTCGTTAACACAAGGAAGATGACTGAGGAGATTGTACAGAAGTTGAGAAGGCTGGCTGCATGGGATGGCGAAGCAATACAAGCTCACCACGGTTCGATGAACAAGCAGATCAGGCAAGATGTCGAACAGCGATTGAAGATGGGGGAACTGAGGTGCTGTGTGTCCTCTTCATCACTTGAGTTGGGTATTGATATCGGAGCCGTCGATCTCGTAGTCCAGATGGGCTCTCCAGGAAGTATTGCGACAGCGCTTCAGAGAATTGGTCGAGCAGGACACCATGTGGGTGGTGTCCCAAGGGCGAGGTTCCTCCCTACAGGGCAGCACGACCTAGTGGAACTGGTCGCCTTACAAACTGCGATTCTAGTGGGTGAGATGGATCTACTAAGATTCCCTCAGGATTGTCTAGATGTACTATCTCAGTTCCTTGTCGGCTTGACAATAGTTGGCGAACAGGATATCGACGAGGTTTACGAATTGATTACTACTTCGTGGCCTTACCGGTCCTTTCCCTATGATGATTTCATAGAAGTCCTAGATATGTTGGAGGATGAGCAGAGGCTCTGGATAGATTGGGAAGAGAACACAATCGGAAAGCGCGGGTACTCACAAATGATCTACTACACAAATGTAGGTACGATAGCACCGGACAACAACTACCTCGTCCTCAACACGGATGGTTCGATGATTGGACAACTATCTTCGTCGTTCGTATCATCCGTTCGCCCAGGAGATGTTATCCTTTTAGGTGGGACTACCTATAGAATTCAATCGATACAAGGGTCGCGTGTAAATGTGACTCCTGTTACAGGATACAGACCCACCGTTCCATCATGGTCAGGAGAGGCTCTGAGTCGTAGCCATGAACTTTCGATGTCTGTACTACGCCTGCTAAAGGCATGTATGTTGACGATTAGGAGACAAAGAGACCCAAGACGTCTCCTGAAGGATGTGTATGGTGTTAGCAGTAAGGTGGCAGAGGCAGTCTCTACATTCATGGATCAGCACGCCCTTGAGTCATTTGAGGTTCCAGCTCATAATCGCATAATGATGGAGCAAATTGTTGGGGGTAACTCGACCTACATGGTAACCACCTGTAGGGGTCGAGCGTTCAACATGACTCTCGGCTACTTCTTTGCAGGTCTTGCATCGAAGCATCAGATAGAGGTCTACGAGATATCGTTCGATGAGAACGGATTCTTGATTAAGATGTCAGATGATGTCAATCCTGGGTCTTTTCCCTCGGTATTCTCTGCAAACGACCACCGCGATATCATCAAGTCTTACCTCATTGAGACTCAGTTGTTCGCCAAGAGATTCAGGGAATGTGCATCTCGGAGTCTGATTATCCCTCGGCGGATAGGTGCTGAAGAGGTATCTCCACAACAGTTCCAACAGAAATCTGAGGCTCTTTTCAAGGCGCACAGGGCGATGACTGATTCACTTCTGATGAAGGAAGCGTTCAACGAGATATTCCACCATGATTTGGATATTCAAGGGCTAGAGCAGTTCATAGGAGAGGTTTTGGAGGGCCATTCAAGGATTATTCACACTCGTTGCAAGATTCCTTCTCCAATTGGCATGAACTTGTACATGTCTGCCTTCGAGGATCTTCTTTCAATGCGCACCAGAGCTTATCTGATTAAGGATATAGATCCGGAGATCCTAAGGCGCCTCCTAGGTCATCGTTCTCTTGCTACGCAACTGGACAATGAGCAAGTAGAATCTTACTATTCTGACAAGGTTGCCACTCCTACAAATTCTGAGAGTCTGCTTGAACTGATGGAGATGGGTGGGGGGCTCGATCGTAACATCGAGAATCCACTATACCGACTTAAGTTGGAAGGTCTTGAAGAGGAGCAGATTAGGGACTGGGTTAGGGAACTTATTGCAGAGGAGTCCATAGTTCGTATTGCCAAAACTGGAAATTCCGCAGTGGATATGAAATGGTTTACTAAAAGAATGGCAGATGTCCATGGTACTCTCGGTGTTTTGGCCTCCCATGGAGCTAGTGATTTGGAGGATCTCAGGGAATTATACACCGGTGGCCTCACATTCGATGTCAGCAACGATTACGATGACACGAAGCCGGTTGGTTGGAGTGAAACACAACTCTCAGACCCACATGAATGTCTTCGCGTGAAGATAGTAGATCTCCTAGGTAGTGAAGGTCCTCAGACTTTGGATGTGATAGTCGATAGGCTTCCATTCCCAAAGAAGATGATTGAGAATATCCTTCACGAGTTGGAAGTTCGTAATGTAGTTACGATTGGTTTCTACACCCAAACGGAGGAAGGCGAATTCATCCTTAGAGTGGACGAGCATTACATCACTGGTGGCGAAGAGAAGGTGATAGAGTATCGTTCTCTTCAGAACATGTTGCTTACCAAATCATTCACTCAATATGAAGACACTCTCGAGGCTCTGTCGTCACATGTGATGTTTCAGAAGATGCATGAATTACTCGATCGCGTCAAGGATTTCAGATTCGCTGATTGGAAGGACATGAAACATGACCCTGATGTGGTAATGGGGAGATTATTGAACAATCGCGCTGGCTACACTAGAAAGGATCAACTTCCATTGTTACTAGGTCTCAGACCGGAGCCCTGGGTAGGGGATATGGAATCCAAGCTTATGGAAAAGATCCCTGAAGGGGTGAATGTCACTAGGCAGGAGATTCTCAAAGATATACCCAAAGGTGACGAAGCGAAGTATTTGCAAAACCGCGCTAAATATGCAATAGGCAACCTCGAGAGGCAACTCATGTTCGTTAAACAGTACGAGGAAATGCCTGATCGTAAACGTAGCCTCTCACTCTTCCATCGTGTTAAGGATGTATACCAGCCGATGGAATTCGATGAAGCGTTGCTCGAATTAGTGAAGCGAAGGGGTCCTATCAAGCGCTTCACGCTTGGATTCTATGTGAGCCGTGCAACTGATGAGGTCGATGACGCGTTGAGGAGGTTGGAACTCCAAGGCCGGATCATGAAGGTTCTGACTCTCCAGCCAGGCCTAACTGAGTTCTATTGTGTTCCGGAGGATGGTCTTGCGGTTGATAGGCGAGTAAGAGAAGATAGGACGATGAGGATTCT
>CAXFCF010000098.1:0-4915 GCA_964000875.1 uncultured Candidatus Poseidoniales archaeon | reverse complement strand
CTAGGATTAGGAAGATGACCTAAGCGACGAGATAACTCTTGAACTGAGGAAAGTACCTTGTTTGACACCTTGAGTCTCCTAAGAGATGAATCAACATCGGCTCTTCTCAAAAGCAGTGCTAACCTTACAACCAGAGGGTTAGCTGAACAGACACTCTTCTGGTCAGCAACAGTAGTCCCGGGCCCAAGGATGATATCCAAAATACCGTCCCCTTGCATCCGGTTCAATACAGAGTGGGCATGGAAGCCTTGGAGGATCCTTGAAAGTTCATCCCAAATCCGCTCGACACTCACCCTCGACAACATATCCTGTGATGCTATTAGCGCAGACGCTAGATCTTCTTCAGGAAGCCAAATTCCCGCTTCCCCTTGATCCATGAAACGGTATACGCGCATGATTCGCAAGCCATCCTCACCCAGACGCTTGATTGGATCGCCGACCGCCCGCAAGCAACGCGACTCAAGATCGGCGAGACCATCGAACGGATCGTATAGCATACGGCGAGATACATCGACTGCCATGGCGTTAATCGTCAAATCACGCCTAGCTAAATCCTCGGCGAGAGAACGCCCGAAAACCACTGCATCGGGTCGCCTGCCATCTGCGTATTCCTGGTCGCTCCTAAGAGTGGTCACCTCATACCCCTTGGTACCCGATTCAAGGCGAACGGTCACTGTCCCGTATTCGACACCGGTCGGCAGAGACTCCCGGAACAATTTGAGGAGTTTTTGAGGCTCCAGAGTGGTAGTAAGATCGTAGTCCTTGGTACGGGAGCCCGCCATCCCTTGACGTACGGCACCACCTACCAGCCAAACACCCTCACCAATCTCCGCTATGGTTGATATCACCTGTAGTAGGCTGTTAGGTAGTTCATCAAGCCAAGTCGTGTGAGGCTCTGTAATCGGCGTACCAGGAAGATCCGCCTCAAGTCCGAGAGGGCTCTCTGAGTCGCCTGACACCATGTCCACCAAAACGCCGGTGGCGGCAATCGCTTTCAAGGCCGACGGCGCCGCAGGAGCCATGGAGGTCGAACTCGTCCCATTGGAGTGGCTCAAGACTCACGAAGAAGTGCGCTGGAACAAGGTGGAAGAACTCGCCGAAATGACATTGAAGTGGGGTTGTTACACCAAACCGCTGATTGTCGACAAAGTGACTGGAGCCATACTTGATGGCCATCACCGCCACCAAGTTGCGATTAAGTTGGGTCTTACCAAGGTACCAGCAGTGCTATTCGACTATCTGGTTGACGACTCAATAACGGTCGAAGCAAGACAAGGTTCTCCAATGGAAAAAATCAGCAAGCAGGATGTCATCGAGATGTCACTCTCCGATGAGGTATTTCCTGCGAAGACTACGCGGCATTCGATGGATTGGGATACTCCCCCGATAATGGTCTTGCTAGAGGATCTCCGCTGAACGCCCTTCAGGGCACCAAGTCTCTATGGGCTCCAAAACCCATGTCATCAGTGTCAGCATCTGGTGCGCCAGGGTGCTGCATCTGCGTCTCAAGGAGAGCCATCAGGGTCGGCCAGATGGGACCCAACCACTCAGCAGCTGAATCGAACAGAGATATGAGGGGGTGCTCCCCTCCTTCATCACCAAACTCGATGTAAAGATACTCTTCATCGTCCTCATCCAAGTCATCGTGAATGAATTGTATCTGAGGTGCGTCTTCAGGCAGATTCCGCAAAGATTCAGTCAATTCATGCAGATTCTTACGCTGGGATTCGTCGAAGACACCCAATTCCTCACCAATCTCAAGTGCCTCTTCAAAGAGTATCGCTAGGTCTTCGACACAGGATTCCCTTCTCTCCGAATCAGAGATGTCGACTGGCCCGAAAAGCACTCCACCGAGATCGGTATCGAACCACTCGGCCTGAAGCTCACGTTTGACCAACCTTTGCGTCATCCTACCCCCCAACGGCGCAATCACGAAGCCACCGTTATCGATTCTCTCTTCCAACCACCTAGGAAGTGCGGGCAGCGAACCGGTAACCAAGGCTCGATTCAGTGGAGTAGGAAGGTTAGGAGGGCACCTCTGTACATTTACCAACTTGCGGACGAAGAAGTTGCAGATACCTTCCATGTGACTTAGACGATCTCGAACATGGTCTATCACTTGCCGACTCGGATCTACGACTGTAACTGAGCCTTCAGGTCCAACTATGTACCCTACCAATGCAGCCACATAACCCGCTTTAGCACCTACTAGCAATACATCTTGACCCTCGGAAAGTTCGAGGTGATGTAGCAGAGTACAAATCATGTGAGGAGCGGAAATGGTTTTCACACCCCCTTCGACGGTCTCAGTGAAAACCAATGGACGATCGTGATAGAATGGCTCTGGATCATAGTCGGTGTAATCCTCAACGGGTATCGCTAGCATAGCTGATTTGATCGCATCCGTAAGTGGAACCTGAGCCGCCTCGAGCCGAGAGAGCAAGGATGCTATCTCAGCCATGGAGCATTCACACTGGCCACCACACAAAAGGCTGAGGGGTCAATCGATTCATATCAGAGAGATTTCTCCGAGAATTACCGGGCTCGTGGTCTAGCGGTTATGACGTCGCCCTTACAAGGCGAATATCACCAGTTCAAATCTGGTCGGGCCCACCAACCAACTGCTAACAATCAATTGCGTAGCATCTCGGAAAAAAATGACTTTCCGGAGTTAAAGACAACATATTACATTGAAATCGGAAGTTTTTTCCTCTAAATATTACGAAAAGCGGAATCGCCTAGAGTTTGAGAAACACCCCCAATGGTGAAAAACGGTCGCTCCGCGGGTTCCACCATGGCACAGGACGCTTCGGTGCTTGCCGGGCTACTGGCACGGCGATTGAAGCAGGAGGGCGTATTCATTGCTACGGCCGAATCCTGTACCGGCGGAATGCTGGCTTCGGCACTCACCGACATACAAGGTGCGTCCCGCTGGTTCAAGCAAGGTTGGATTACATACTCCAACGAAGCTAAGGTTACATTGCTTGGGGTAGAAGAGAATATCTTTGGAGAGGATGAGGGATCTGCTGGTGCCGTTAGCTCAGAAGTTGCTGAAGCTATGGCGGAAGGAGCCGCTAAGAAAGCCAATGCACAGGTTGCAATCGCCATCACAGGAATCGCCGGACCCACCGGTGGTACCGAAACAAAGGAGGTTGGACTCGTTTGGGTCGGGGTTCATCTCAATGGTGACACAATCTCGGTTTCAGCCGAGTTCGGTCATGGAGACCGCCATTCAAACAAGGTCGCTTTCACCACCTTCGCACTCAGATCGGTACTCGAACTGTGGGATGAAACGGTTCAGATGGATACCCCGGACGAAGAAACTGTGGAATCGGACGAGGAGGTCGAGATTCCCAAATTGGACATAGCCCTAGATCAAGTCGGAGATGAACATTCGCGCTGGCAGGGTGAGGTCACATGGAGTGAAGGAGAACAACCCCCCAACGGTGAGACTTCGATTCCAGATGACGACATCTCTTGGGACGATGACGAGTGAAAACCTACCTTAGATGGGGCAATTGCTTAGAGCGGCCTTCCCCGCATTGGGGAAACATGTCGGATGGAGAGTGGAGACAACTCTCGATGCGACTTCTCGCTGCGGGTCTTTTCCTTCCCAAGGGAGTTCAACAAAGGTTCCTCGACCACCCTGATCCGGCAGGGCTTGTCGAAACCGCTGTGCGCATGGGGTTGACCGGACTAATCGATGATGATGGATTCGAAAGATTGCTCGCCGAGGATGAGGGCACAGAGACTGTTGATGAGAATGACATCGCTTCTATCAAGCCGATTTTAGATGCTTCTGAAGGTGCTAATCAATCAGCGAATCCCGTGTCCACACAACCTAGTGAGGGCAGGGGGAGGGTAGTGGCTCCTATCAGTGAACGGCCTATCGAACAACCCGCCAGACCACATGGACTCGAACACTTCTCCATGGATGGATTCGGAGTAGATGCAAAGGAAATCGACATGGAACTGGACATCCACTTCGACATAACAGGAAACAGTCGCACTGAAGGCAAGTTGGACAACATTCTATCATGTTTCAACGACCGCCTGCACAAGATGCGAAGTATGCTGATTAAGTCAGGCAGACTTCCCAATCGTCCACAAGATGTGGCCTATGTCCTACAGAACAAAAGCCGCTTCGACAATAGCCGCAACACAGCGACTTTGGTCGGCTTGGTGAACGATGTGAACTTCCGTGGCGAGAACCTCCATTTCAAAGTCGAAGACAAGAGTGGCGAGGTATTTTGCATCCTCCGCCCCCCAAGAACGATGGATGGTACTCCAGCAGGCAGGAGACGGGTGCAGATTGGATCCGCTGGTCTGATGGAAGATGATGTCGTAGGAGTTACCGGATTCCTCTCCCCCCAAAGTAACAGAGACACATTCGTCGTAGATGACATCCACCTTGCCCCTATGGACAAGCATGTAAAGCGGAAGGCACCGGTCGAACATGGTGTGTCAGCAGCATTTCTCTCCGACCTTCACTTGGGTTCAAACACCTTCCTTCACGCTCAGTGGGAGAAGTTAGTCAAATGGTTCCACGAAGACCCACTCGCTCGCACGGTGAAGTATCTCGTGCTGTCGGGTGATGTGGTGGACGGTGTTGGTATCTACAAAGATCAGGAACACGAGTTAGAGATTGTCGACCTGTACCAGCAATACGAAGGAGTGGCGAGAATGATTGAGCAATTGCCTGATTGGCTCGAAACCATGATCCTCCCGGGTAACCACGACGCAGTCAGACCAGCCGAGCCGCAACCCGCGTTGGATCCAAGGATTCAGGAGTACTACAACTCGACAACCTTTGTTGGCAACCCCTGCGACTTCAGCCTCCATGGAGTCAGGGTACTTTCTTACCACGGTGTCAGCATAATGGACTTCGTATCGTCGATGCGCAATGTCACTTTCT
>CAXFCF010000097.1:0-4915 GCA_964000875.1 uncultured Candidatus Poseidoniales archaeon | reverse complement strand
AGAGTCGCTTCAATGCTTGCTGGCGTGGAAGAAGTGGTCGGACTAGAACATCTGGTCGAATGCATCGCTAATTCAAGCTCCCACGCGGGAGATGGAGTCATACGCGCCTACGTAGGTTTCGAACCTTCTGGTAAGGCTCACATCGGCTGGAAGATAATCTCGCAGACTCTGAAGAGACTCCTAGACGCAGAGGTGAATGTCCTCGTCTTCCTAGCCGACTGGCACGCTTGGGTAAACGACAAATTCGACGGGGACATGGAAGCTATCCAATCGTGTGGACGATACATGGAGGAAGTCTTCCGTGGTTTACTCGACTGTCCACCAGAAGGTGATGGACCAGGGCAACTCAGATTCCTCTACGCAAGCGAATTGATGGACTCAGGTGAATACTGGGCAAGGGTTCTGCGTTGCTCGAAGAACATGAGTCTAAACCGTGTCCGCAGAACTTTCAGCATCATGGGCAGGTCAGAAGACTCCTCCGATGGTGACCTCTCACGGTTCTACTACCCGGCGATGCAAGCAGCAGACATCTTTGAGCTCGACATAGACATTGCACTTGGTGGCATGGATCAGAGGAAAGCGCACATGTATATGCGTGAAGTTGGGGATAAGTACGGTTGGACTAAGGCAACCTGCTTCCACACCCCTATCCTATCCGGTTTGAAGGCCTCAGGCGGGAGAATGGATTCGTTCGATAACAAGATGAGCAAGTCCGACCCATCAGGAGCTATCCTCTTGCATGACGATGCGAATCGCCTGCGAAAGAAGATGAGAAAGGCGTACCTCGATGTAAACGATATGGAATCCCCTGTCTATGAGTTGGTGGAAAAGGTGATTCTACCAGAACTGGGTGAGTTAACCATCACTCCTAAGCCTGAATATGGGGAACCTTCCACATGGACTGACCTTGACTCACTCAGGGACGCGGTGGCTTCGGGATCAATCCACCCTCTCGACCTCAAGTTTGGTGTCGCCGATGGTGTGGCTGAGTGCCTCAAGCCACTCGTAGACTATTTCTCCACCCGTGGTGAAATTATGGCTGAAATAGAAAGTATCACAGGCCAATGAGCACGCAGTCCGTTGGTTTCGATTTACTCTCATAACGCGCCCGCAACATTCTCAATGGGGGAAGGTTATCAAGTGAACGTAGGCGCGCTAGAAATGGTGAGGACATGACTGTAGTAGGTATCGATGACATCGCGATCTACTTCCCGAAGTTGTATTTTGACATGAGGGACTTCGCAGAGATGCGTGGTGCCGACTTCGGCAAGCTGAACAAAGGGCTTGGCCTTGAGGCCATGGCCGTACCTGACAATCATGAGGACACCGCCACCATGGGTGCTAATGCAGTTACAAGGCTCATCGACCGCAATGGCATCGACCCGCGCGACATTGGCAGAATGTACCTTGGAACCGAATCTGCCTTGGATGGAGCCAAGCCTACTGCCACCTATATTCTCGACATGCTTGAGCAGCGCTACGCCCAACAGTACGGCGAGGACTGCTTCCGAAACTGTGATGTTGTCGACATGACCTTTGCTTGCATTGGAGCCGTCGATGCCCTTCACAACACCCTCGATTGGGCAGCAAGGGGTGGAGAAGACGGGGATCGAATCGGAATCGTTGTCTTCAGTGACAACGCCAAGTATGATTTGGAATCCAGTGGTGAATACACCCAAGGTGCCGGTGGAGGCGCCATCCTTGTTCGCCACAACCCAAGACTCCTAGAGATACCAGACTGCTGGGGAGTCTCGACAACTCCTGTTCACGACTTCTTCAAGCCAAGGCGTGAAGTCTCCTTCACATCAGTCATCCAGCATGTCCTGCAACTCGCCAGAGAATCTGGACAGAGTATCAAGGAAGGGTTGGCAGACAGGATGGTTAAGCATCTGCCAGAGTCTACCGTGCGTCGTCTTGGTATCTTCGCCCACGGTGAGGAGAAAGTTAGCGTTCACCGCGATGAGCCAGTATTCGATGGACAGTTCTCAAACCGCTGCTATCAGGAAGCAGTGAAGACGGCCTTCCAAGATTTCATGGGCAAGCAAGTGGATGCAGGGATGCACACTGTCGGTAAGGATCCAATCATGACTGAGAAGTGGGAGAGAATTGTGATGCACCTCCCATATGCATTCCAAGCGAAGAGAATGTTTCCCGATGTTTTCCGCCACGACCGCCGTGACCTGAAGATGTGGGATGACATAGTAGCCAAAATCGGCCCAGAGCCATCGATAGACGACTTCGAGGATACTCCAGAGGGGATGGCAGCCCATGAGAAAGCCCAGGATGCCTACAGGCGATCCATATCAAAAACCGAGGAATACATGCTATTCCACGCACAGCGAATCGAGAAGGGGCAGCGCGCTTCGAGCCTAATTGGCAACCAGTATACTGGTTCCATATTCCTAGCACTGATGTCCACCTTTGAATCAGACTACGAAGATAATGTGGATATCTCCGGCACCTCACTCGGAATGTGTGGATACGGTTCCGGAGCCAAGGCAAAGGTGTTTGAGGGTAGGGTCAACCCACGGTGGCGAGAAGTAGTCGCTGGCTGGAATGTTTTTGAGAGGCTATCCGGAAGGCTGGCAATCGATCAGGTGACTTATGAGGAACTCCACAAGGGGACTCGAGATGGCAGTGTAGTCAAACCAAAGGGAGAATTCGCATTGGTCGAAGTCTCTGATGATGAAACATTCGAAGGAGTCAGAACCTACCGTTGGGTAGCCTAAGACTTCAGTACTCGGACAAGTGCTCCAGATACTCTTCAGGATCGAGTAGCTCGTCTTCGTCCAAGCCATGCGGCCTGATGATCAATAACCAACCGTCTCCATAAGGGTCGTCGTTGACCAGTTCAGGACTGTCTTCAACTTCTCCGTTGAGTTCCACGATATGACAAGCAACAGGAGACTCGACAACATATCGACCCGAGGCTGAGTTCAGGGTTACGAGAGTGTCTCCAAACATTGCTTCGTGTCCACTGAAGCCAGCATCCTTGGCACCAGTTCCAGACTGCTCTTCGTCTTCGTCGGAGAATGTCTCCAACTCGTCGATGTTCGCTGGTTGAGAAAGAACGACGCGACTGATATCGCCGAGTTCAGCTTGGAGAAAATCACTCACACCAATCTTGTACAGATCGCCGGTCTCTTCGTCGGATTCAAGCAGCTGGAACCACATGTCCTCCTTCGAATATTTCCTGTCGTCGATAATCTTGAACTCAATGAATCCCTCTTCGCTTGACACTGTCAACCCCTCGCTTTCGCGGCGCCGACTTTCGCACTATATTTAACGATTTGAGTCGCGCTTTGGTCGCCACATGGTGGCGACCTTGAAGCAATTCGTTATGAGGGGGCATTCTTTGGCCAGTGTTGGGGAGCCTGATGGAGTTCAGAGAGACCGAAGAGCAAACGATGATTCGCGAGATGGTTCGGGACTTCTCGGAGTCAGTTCTACCACCTACTATTGAAGAGCGAGACAAGAACCAAATCGCTCCTACAGAGGAGTGGAAGACATTCTGCGCTGAGACCGGGTTACAGGGCATCACAATACCCGAGGAGTTCGGTGGAATGCCTGTCGATGATGTATCTGAGGCCATCATCATCGAGGAACTAGCACGTGTCGACCCATCTTTCTCTGTATTCTACGCCGTACATGTTGGCCTATGCTCCAAGACCATCGCATTACATGGTAACCAATCACAGAAGGAGCAATATCTCAGCAGGCTCGCTGGTGAAGAGGTCGGCGCTTATTCGTTGTCCGAGGCTGGAGCCGGCACAGACGCAGCCGCATTAGCCTGCAAAGCGACCCTTTCCGAAGACGGGAAACACTACATCCTGGATGGACTCAAAATGTGGGTGACGAACGGCGCTTCAGCAGACATCTATGTGCTATTCGCCAAGGTAGTCGACCACCCTGACTACGGCACTAAGAAGCATGGCGGCACAACTGCCTTCATCGTAGAGAAGTCGTTCGAGGGATTCTCGGTTGGTAAGAAAGAGGACAAACTGGGCATTCGTAGCAGTGACACCTGTACATTGGTACTTGAGGACTGCAAAGTTCCTGTGGAAAATGTACTCGGCGAGGTCGGAAAGGGATTCTCCATTGCTATGAACGCCTTGGACAATAGCAGAATAGGCATCGCTGCACAAGCACTGGGAATCGCTCAAGGAGCATTTGAGGCATCGCTGAAATATGCTCACGAAAGAGAGACATTCGGTCGACCAATTGCTCATCATCAGATGATTACAGCCTATCTCGCGGAGATGGCAACCAAAATTGATGCTGCCAGATTGCTGGTATATCGAGCTGCCAAAGCTAAGCAATTGCACTACGAAGAGGGAACTCCACGACATTCCACGGAAGCTAGTATGGCGAAGTTATTCGCTGGTGACACAGCGATGTGGGTCGCTGAGAGAGCAGTGCAAATCCACGGTGGATACGGATATGTCTCCGAATTCCCCGTCGAGCGGTTCTTCCGTGATGCTAAAATTACCCAGATCTACGAAGGAACACAGGAAGTGCAGAAGTTAGTCATCGGCCGTAATCTGAAGCCTTGATTAAGGCCATGAAAGAGACGGCCATGTCAGAGGGTCACCCTTTTCCCAATCGATTTCCTTGAGTTTCACTTCAACCTCTGAAAGGTCGTAGAGGTCATCCTCAATCTGGATTCGATGAAGCCAAGCCTTGAGCCTACCAAGACGGACACCTGGCTCCAATCCCGTGACTTGTGCAATCCAGTTACCTTCCGCCAATGGCGATTCACCAGCCCTATTGGGTGCAAGCGATTCTAGAGCTGCAAGAACTGGAAGGGCAGACTCCTCATCAATTGCCACTTCAGCATCCAGTTGAATTCTAAGTGTGGAGGCTAGAGCAGCACGGTAGACACGGAGAGACGCTTCGTTACTAGGATTAGGAAGAT
>CAXFCF010000096.1:0-4979 GCA_964000875.1 uncultured Candidatus Poseidoniales archaeon | reverse complement strand
GACTTGCCTCCATGCCGAGTTCCATTGCACCTTGGAAGAATTCTTCTCCAATCTTGACTCTGCCAGCAGTCACCATTCCCCAGGCGTCGGTGGACTGGGAGACTAGGGCTACAGCGGCTGTGGCCGCTGGGTTCGAGGTCGATACCGTAGCACCACCCTTAGTGGCCGTTTGCGGGGCGGCCGCAGTTGCATCCGCCTCTGCTTCAGCGGTGGATGAGACGGCAATTCCCAAATCAATCGGGTTGGAGCCTTCTTCTACCTTGGCGATGAGGTCGAATTTGTCTCCCATAGAGAGGTCGTCACGAGCCCTGATAGCTTCCTTCAGGGCCTTGACATCGTGTCCTGTGGATGTGATTGGCCCGTCCGCTTCGAAGTCGTTGCCGCACTGAAGGCAGAACTTCGCAGTGGCGTCGGTTGGCGCCTCACACTTGGGGCAGTAGACGGGCATCTGAGCCGTTGACATACTCTTCCCATATCAAGGATAGCGCTCCACGGTGCCCCTGTGGGGCAATCTCGCGAATCAAGAGGTGACCCGACCCTCAGGAGAACAGAGAGGTTACTCTATCCCTTTCGTATTCAGCCAACAGAGGCGCTAATGCAGGTCCTCTCGATTTACCTAGTAGGGCGGTGTAGAACGATTGGAATGCGTCACGAGGCTTCATTTCGGAGTCACTGATGACGGCAGAGACGCGATGCTTCACAGCTTCTGCCTCCCATTCGCAGTCCTGTAGTGCCTCGCCTAGGGATTTGACGATGGCTGCTTGTTCATCATCCAATGCTTCCCAGTCGATCGCTTCAACCAATCTAATCTTTGCAGTCTCAGGAAACCACTCTGATGCTATCCAATTCCTCATGCGCCCGATTCTTTCGGTTAGTCGAGGATCTGCCGTCTCTATTTCGTGGCTGCGTGCTAGTGAGGATAGGACATCATCGTCATCTGCTCGAACTTGACAGAGCAGTGAGAGGTGTTTGAAGGATACTCCGAGGCTTGAGTCAGATGTAGTTCCGCTTCGCGACACTTGCGCCAACTCGAACCTACGGGCGTCATCCAGCGCCTGCTGCTCTGCTCGCGTCCCTTCACCGATAGAGAGCCGAGGTAACCCCTTCAGCTCGCGATGGTACTTAGTTTCGAGGCGCTCCAACTCGTCAGCCAGTGAGATTAGTCCCTCACCGGGATCGAAGTCGATGTGCTTCTCTGGTTTGACCCTGGAAACCAAGTATCTCATGATTTCTGGAGGTGTGATGTTAAGCAGGTCGCGGCCACTCATCGCCACCCCTGTGCTCGATGCCATCGCACCCTTGCCCTTGAGGTAAATCCACTCGTACATCATCCCCATTGGGGGTGGAGAACCATACAGGGGTGAGAGTTTGACTCCCGTGTCCCACGAACCGCCCGCTGCTGAATGGTCCTTTCCATACGCTTCAAAGGTGACTCCTATCCAGTTCCAGCGAGCTGCCCAGTCCAGCCTCCAGGGCAACTTGCCGTTTCCTCGCTCGATGTTGGTTCGTCCTTCGCGCCCATCCTCCGAAACCCATTCTACCCATGGCCACTCACAGTGGGTGACCTTGAGCCCGTGCTGTCGTCCTTCGTCGTCAGTTGGGTTGTAGGGGAACCAATCGTCTGCCAGCGGCCTTCCACTGGTTGTCTCAAGAATCTCTTTGATTTGATCACGATTCTCTATCGAGGTCTTGACACAGTCTGTGTAGCATCCATCCTTGTAGGATTGGAACACATCGACGACGCGGAAATCGACACCCAATTCGTCGAGCGAGTCGAAGAATGGTTGCAGGAAGTAGTCGGCGTAGTTACCCGAACCATCGGGCGAAGGAATCTCAGCAAGTGCCCTTCCAACATGTTGCTCGAACTCATCTGATTCGAGGAAGGGGTACACCTTGCGTAGTGGGTCTGCGTTATCCTTGATGTATACTAGTTCAGCATCTAGACCCTGTTCTTCGCAAGCCCTGACAATCAAATCTGCGGTCAAGACTTCGCGCATGTTGCCAACATGTATTGGTCCAGAAGGTGTGATTCCAGTGGCAATTACATGCTTGTCGCCCTGCTCTGCCAGTTTCCCGGCGATGACATCTGCCCAGTGGACCAAATCGTCTCACCTCAGAATGGCACTGCTCTGATGATTCCGCGTAGGGGTACTCCGGCAATCTCATTCTTCTCGGTCTTGTTGACTAAAGTAAGACATAGAACGACATCTGCACCTTCTGCGGTCATAGTTTCGATGGCGGCTCTCATTGTACCACCTGAACTCAGTAGGTCGTCGATGATGACAACCCTACGCCCGGCTACATTGGCGTACTTCTCAGACAGTCGAACCACATTCTCACCGACTGCACCGCGGAATATTCCAATCTCGCAACCGAGCTGCGATGCAACTGCTTGGGCGAACATGATGCCGTTCAGGCTGATTCCGATGATGGTGTCAACCGGTTCCTCGTGGTGTTCCTCGATGATGTCAGACATTATCGCAGCAATCGCATCAATGCGCTGCGGCCTCACTCCAATGGTTCGCCAGCCAATCCGGACATCGTCTGGCTTCCCTTCCGGTGCAGCCGTCCCTTGGAGCCATTCGATGGTGCCCTTGGATATCGACAACTCATCAGCGATTTGCTGGTCATTTAGACCAGAGTCCCTCAGTTCGAGTACCTTCGCCCTCAATTCATCGACGCTCAGTGCCATCGCTGTTTAGGGTCGGCTATTCGTCTTTGAACCCACCGCCTATAGGCGGTGGTCGACGACCATTCTCAGAATCGACCCGTGGAGCCAAATCCGCCCTCACCGCGCTCGGTCGTACCAAGGCCATCCTCGTCAACTTCCAAGAAGGTCACTTGTGGAACTTGTGCGATGACTAGTTGAGCTACTCTTTCACCCTTGGAGACTGTGAACGAGTCCCCCTCTCCAATCCATGTCATGAGTACCATCAACTCACCTCTGTAGTCCGCATCGATGGTACCTGGGGCATTGGGGAGAATGAGTCCTTTCGCTCCTAGCGATGATCTTGCTCTGACTTGCCCCTCGAATCCAGCGGGTATCGCTACTTTGAGTCCGGTGCGTATGCGCGAACTAACTCCTTTGCTAACCACGCACTCCTCAAGAGCTCTAAGGTCCCAGCCGGCAGCCAAATCGGAACCTCTAGTCGGTGCCTGCGCTTCACTATCGATACGCGTGAACCGCACCACAGCCCCGTTCGTCACATCACCTGACCGGCGCGTAGGGGTTGTTGAGTTGTCGGTGGCCTTAACATGGGGGCGCTGGTCGGCGGAAGCATGGTTGAGTTCGAGTATGAGGCACTGCTCGACAGGGCGCGAGAGAACATCCCTCAGGACATCTCCTCGTCCGCGAGGTGGAAATTACCTGAGCCACAGGTCTTGATTGAGGGTAGCCAGACCATCGTCAGGAACTTTGCCGAGATAGTCGACATGATGGATAGAGATGCCAACCATGTCTACCAGTTCCTCCAGAACGAGTTGGGGACTTCTGGTTCTCGCGAAGGTCAGCGTGTAATTCTCAAGGGTAGAATCCCACCGAAGCGCATCCGAGGCAAGATCGGTAACTATGTTCGAACCTATGTGCTATGCGAGCAGTGCAATGCACCTGATACTCGATTCATCAAGGAAGACAGAACAACACTTCTCAAGTGTCAAGCTTGTGGTGCGACTCGTCCTGTCAAACTGTGATACTGAGTCTCATTTCTTGACTGGTGCGATAACCTCTGAGGGTGGTATTCGATGTGCGTTGAACGAATTTATTTTCTCGCCACTTGGATATCCGACGCAGATGCCACACAGAAGTGAGTAGTTCTTGCTAATCGTGAACTCTTTTCGAACCGCATCTTCCCAAACAGCCACTGAACCTTGTGCGCATGTACCTAGGCCATTCGCATGTGCCGACAACATCAGATTCTGCATGAATAGTCCGGCATCAGAGGTTGCAAATTTCCCTAGGCTTTTATGCGTGAAAACGAACAGTTCAACAGGTGCTCCAAAGAATTCGTAGTTCCTCGCCCAGAAGGCATCTCTGCCCTTTTTGTCGTCTCTTTCGATACCAGCATGGGTCAACATTTCCTTGCCAACTCGTCTAGACCTAGGAACCAAGTCCTTGTGATATGGTCTTATGACCAACCAATTGCTTGTGGGCAACCCCTTTCTCCTTAGTATGGCTTTCATTTTGGCGAAAAAACCCTCGCCACGAGCACTTTTGATGGCATCGAAGCGATCAAGGAAATCCTTTGAGATTCGATCTCTGACATCACCCTTTGCGATTGCTAATACAAATGGCCTAGTGTTACTCCAACTGGGGGATGTGAGACCATCCGCGATGATTTGCTCAATCAATTCATCCGGTACAGGAGTAGATTGAAAATCTCGTGTCGAGCGCCGAGATGCGGCAAACGAACTGAAATTCCCTGCATCGAAATCATCAGTCATCAGAAACCCCCTCGTTTTAATCCTCGAGATTCATCCTCAAGCCTTCTGCTACCTTACCTGAGCGGAGATGCTCAAGGATGCCTGGGATGTCATTTTCGTCAGTAAGGGAATACCAAACGCCCTCTGGGTAGACGACGCATGAAATACCATTCTCACAGAAATCTAGGCATCCTGATTTTTGGACGCGTACATCACTGATTCCTTCTTCCTTGGCAGCCTTCTTCATCTGCTTCATGAGTAAAAGTGAGTCCTTGGCTCCGCAAGAGGGTCTCTTTGCGTCCTCGTCTCGCTCATGTCCGCATACAAACACATGCAACTTGTAGCCGGGAGAATCTCTACCCTTAGGGTCGCTCGCCATGCGATCACTCCAACGCGTCCATCTTGGCTGCTAGGACGAATTCCGCTTCCGTAAGCCCGTCAAGACTGTGAGTCCAGATTGTCGCACAAACCCTGCCCCAACCTAATTCAAAGTCGGCGTGGTGGTTCTCCGCTTCGCAGACATCGCCTGCTTGGTTGACGAATATCAGTGCTGAGGCAAA